>DNZD01000355.1 GCA_003504855.1 Cytophagales bacterium | reverse complement strand
CTGGGCATCTGCCTGGGCATGCAACTCATGTGCGCGTTTTCAGAGGAAAACGACACCCCTTGCCTTGGGATTTTCGATGAGCGTGTGTTGCGATTCCAGACACCAGGACTAAAAGTGCCCCACATGGGATGGAATACACTGGATCAGGTGAATAGTTGGCTCGAACCCGGACTCAGGGGCCAGTTCGTGTATTTTGTACACAGCTACTTTGTGCCCGTTGGTGGCTACACGTCTGCACAAACAACGTACGGTCAACCCTTTAGCGCCGCATTGAGAAAGGGAAACTTCCATGCCGTCCAGTTTCACCCGGAAAAATCCGCAGAAACCGGGGTAATTGTTATCCGGAATTTTCTTAACTCGCAGCCCACGCGATGAAAATAATACCAGCCATCGATATCATCGGAGGAAAGTGCGTCCGCCTGACGCAAGGTGACTACGGGAAAATGAAAGTATACCGTGAAAACCCCGTTGAAGTAGCTAAAGAATTTGAAGCAGCAGATCTTGAATACCTTCACCTGGTTGACCTGGACGGTGCCAAAAAGGGTCGCGTGGTCAATTGGAAAATCATTGAATCCATCCAGGCAGAAACTGCGCTGAAGGTTGACTTTGGCGGTGGAGTAAAAACAGAACAGGAAGTAGAGGAATTACTGGACCTTGGCATCGAGCAAATAAACATAGGCAGTATGGCTGTCCGCAATCCGGAATTGTTCATCAACCTGATGCAGCAGTTCGGTCCGGAAAATTTTATCCTGAGCACCGATGTCAAGAATGAGCTGATCCAAATGTCAGGCTGGACTGAAGAAACCCCCGTTACCGTGTATAGCCTGGTCAATCAGTTTATCTCCAAAGGACTTGAGTACATCTCCTGCACCGACATCCATACCGATGGCATGTTGCAGGGACCCAATTTTGGATTGTACAAAAAACTGAAGAGCCGGTTTCCAGAGCTTCACATCATCGCCAGTGGCGGCATCAGTTCTCTCAAAGACCTCGAAGAACTTAATTACCTCAAAATCCATGGCGCCATTGTGGGCAAAGCGATCTATGAAAACAAGATCAAGCTTTCTGAACTAAAGAAAATATAAGCATTCCCGTGCTTACCAAAAGAATCATCGCCTGTCTGGACATCAAGAACGGAAGAACCGTCAAGGGTACTCACTTTGAGAATCTTCGGGATGCTGGTGACCCGGTAGCTTTGGGTGCCCTCTATGCCAGTCAGGGTATTGATGAGTTGGTGTTTCTTGACATAAGCGCTACCCAGGAGGAACGAAAAACATTCAGTTCGCTCGTGCGTGAAATTGCCCGACACATCAACATCCCATTTACGGTAGGCGGCGGTATTGGCTCACTCGAAGATGTAGCGCCTCTGCTTGATGCCGGGGCCGACAAAGTAAGTATCAACTCAGCCGCTGTCAGGCGCCCGGAACTGATTGACGAACTCTGTAAGGAATTCGGATCTCAGTTTATTGTGGTGGCCATCGATGCACGTAAGGTGGATAACCCCTGGGTCGTGCATACCCATGGAGGCACCCGGCCAACGGACCGCAAACTGTTTTCCTGGGCGAAAGAGTGTCAGGAACGGGGAGCTGGTGAAATCCTGTTCACCAGCATGGACCACGACGGCACCCACGACGGGTTTGCCATAGACCCCCTCGAAAAACTCAATCAACTACTTACCATCCCTGTGATTGCGTCAGGCGGGGCCGGCAAACCAGAGCACTTTCTGGATGTGTTTGTACGGGGTAAGGCCGACGCAGCGTTGGCGGCAAGTGTTTTTCACTTCAATGAAATCCCTATTTCCGACCTGAAGCAGTATCTTAGAAGCCATCACATCCCTGTACGCTAAACACCCCCCATGGAACTTAATTTCAACAAAATGAATGGGCTACTCCCCTGCGTCGTGCAGGATGCTCAGACAGAAAAAGTGCTGATGCTGGGCTTCATGAACAAAGAAGCCTACCAAAAGACCATCGACGAGAAAAGGGTCACGTTCTTCTCCCGATCCAGGGAACGGCTCTGGACTAAAGGTGAGACATCCGGCAACTACCTCGAAGTAGTAACGATGATTCCAGACTGTGACCGCGACACACTTCTGATCAAGGCTAAGCCACGCGGCATTGTTTGTCATACCGGTGCAGATACCTGCTTTCAGGAAAAAAATCAAAAGGCAGGGCTGGGCTTTCTGGAGGCTGTTATTGATGAACGCAAGAGAAATCCCAAGTCAGGTTCCTACACCAACCACCTCTTCCATCACGGCATCAATAAGATTGCCCAGAAGGTGGGTGAAGAGGCGGTTGAACTGGTGATTGAGGCCAAAGACAATGATCGCACGCGGTTTCTCAACGAAGCAGCTGACCTCATGTACCACTACCTCGTACTGCTTTCAGCCAAAGGCTACACCACAGCAGACGTAGAACAAGTGCTGCGGGAGCGGCATACCGACTAGCGCTCACCCGCTGCCCGCATCACATACAGCATCTCCCGACCGATTTCATCCGCGCGCAATGCGTAAGTGGCTGATTCCTGTGGCGTGCCATCTGAAATCTTGGGATCCTGGTAGCGTATCGGAAACCGGGCGTCAGCGCCGGGTACAAAAGGACAAGCCGCATCCGCATCCGAACAAGTCATGATCGCAGCAAAAGACGTATGCGGAAGGGTGATGTCATCATAACGTTTGGAACATACTTCCCAGGAAACCCCGTCGGCCACGGAGATCTTATAGATCGGGTTGTTACCGGACGTGACGGCCTCCATAGTGAATCCGGATGCCGCCAATGCGCGAACCGCATTCGGATGAAAGGCAGTTACCTCCGTGCCACCGGAGTAGGTTCTGATATTTGTTAAACCATAGTAAGTGGCTGCGGCCTGTGACCACACCTGTGCCATATGGCTGCGACGGGAATTATGGGTACAGATAAATACGAGGTTGACAGGTAGCCGCTCCTTCCAGCGCAAGCGGATATAAGCCGCAAGTGATTCCAGTTGTGCAATACGCTCCGGGCTGATTTGTCCGAAGGTATTGATCAGAGCGTCTACTTTGTGACTAAGCGCAGGTAGCAACATAAAGCCGCTATTTATCACAACAACCAGGCGCACAACAGGCGGCTGGCTTTTCAGCATACACAGTGACGCTGAATATTCCGGTGTCTCCAGCGGAAAAGGCTTTCATTTCTTCCTGGTTCAGATATTGATTGGTGATCTCCGCCGGCAAAACGATTGCCTTGCGCTTTTGAATCTTGATATTGGTGAAGCCCACTCGTTGGATGATACCCAGGTATTCGGATTCCTGTATGGCACCAGCAACACATCCTGCATACATTTCAGCACTCTTTTGCAGCCCCAAAGGCAGTTCACCCACCAGCACAATATCCGATACACTGAAATGACCTCCTGGCTTCAGGATGCGGAATGTCTCAGCAAAGGCCAACTCTTTGTTCGGAACAAGGTTCAATACGCAATTACTCACAACCACATCAGCCACGCCGCCACCGAGGGGCATGTGCTCAATATCGCCTTGTCTGAACTCAACGTTATTGAACTTTAACTTGTCTGCATTCTCGCGGGCCTTTTGAATCATCCGCTCTGTAAAATCAATCCCAATTACTTTTCCGGACGGACCCGTAATCGAACGCGCCACAAAGCAATCATTTCCAGCTCCAGACCCGAGGTCCACCACCGTGTCTCCTTCTTTAATCAAGGCAAACTCGGTAGGCAGTCCACAGCCCAGACCAAGATCTGCATCCGGCGTATAGCCCTTGAGGTGGGTATAATCATCGGCCATGATCGAATAGTCGACGGTGGCACACCCGCCCACACCACAACAACTGGAGGCGTTCGCGTCTTTGCTTTGCATGGCTATCAAACTGTATTTGTCCTTTACCAATTGTTTGATTTCTTCGGATGTTGTGATTGAGTTCATGGCACATGGTTGTTTAAGATGATGAATTATTATCTCAGCAGCATTTCTGCGTATGATCATTGAAAAAAGTAGTCAGCAACTGCGAGGCCCTCTTCCATTGAACTGTGTCAATACAATAGCATATGGAAGGTCCTTCAATTTCACCTTTGATAAGGCCAACTTTCTTGAGTTCCTTGAGGTGTTGCGATACCGTTGATTGCGAAAGCGGCAGTTCCTCTACAATGTCACCGCACACGCAGGTCGTTTGTTGTGAAAGAAACTGCAGGATGGCCACCCTCGCGGGATGACCCAATGCTTTCGCCAATGAAGCCAACTCGTTCTGCGAAAGGGTGTATTCTTCTGTCTTGGTAATTCCCATATCCTTATATCGTAATATTACGATAAAGGGTTCAAAAAATCTATGATTTCTTTAAGAAAGGCCTTTGGAGCTCAAAATTGAAGGTCTTCGTAAACGCCCCCGGAGAAACGTTTTGCGGACAGATGCCCAACCAGGGCCTCGGGCTTCAGCAGGGATTTTCCCATCAGCATGCGCACGCATTCCTGAATGCCTTCGGTGATCGATGGGTGCGGATGAACACATTCGGCCAATTCCTCCACGCCCTTGTTCATGGAAATCAACACGGCCACCGCTTGAATGGCACTGGAGGCATGATTACCAACCACTTTCATTCCCAGGATTTTCATTTGGTGGTCATCGGTAACCAGCAATTTGATAAAGCCCTGTGTATTGCGCTTGGCGATGGCGCGGGAGATCGTGCTATAATCCAGGGTCACCACTTTATAATTGATGCCCTTCTCTTTGGCTTGAATTTCATTGAGCCCTACACCGGCTACCTCGGGGGTGAGAAACATAATGGTACTGATGTTTTCATAGACCAGTTTGCGCTCCGGCTTTCCAAACATCCGCTCTACCGCATAGCGCGCTTCCAGTTCACCAACATTCACCAGAGATATGTCCGCGGTAAGATCCCCTACTGCATAGATATTCGAAATACTGGTCTGCGTATCGTGATCTTCAATTCCTTTCTTCGACATCCGGATACCCACAGATTCATCCCACAGGTTTTCGAGGTTAGGGACGCGTCCTACCGACACCAATGCCTTCTCAACGTGGAACACCTCCCTCCGGCTGTCGGTATATTCCAGTTCATATTCAACTTTGCCTTCCTTCACTTCCATCCGGATGAGCCTGGAATTTCGGTGAATGAGCACACCATTGCGTTCCATATTCCGCTCTACAATTCGCACAGCATCTTCATCCTCAAACGGCAGGATACGATCACCTTTGTCTATCAAATGTACTTTGGTCTTACCAAAACCACTGAATATGGTGGCGTATTCACAACCAATAACACCAGCACCTACGATCACCATACTCTCCGGAAATTCACTGATATCTTCAATGCCTTCACTGGTCATCACGACCTTCTCGTCAATGGGCAACTCTGGCAGGAAACGGGGCCTGCTGCCGGTAGCCAACACGATATAATCGGTGTGCACCACCTCTTTGGTTGTGCCAGACGTAATCTCAACCTCGTTCTTGCTCAACAAACGCGCCTCACCGTGGCGGGTATCCAGACAACGTGGCTCTCTATTCTTCAGAAAGGCGATCTGAGATTCCATCAGGTTCTTCCGCTCTGCTACAGCACGCTTCACCTCTTCGCGAATGGCGGCATAACTTACGTCAGGCACAGGCAGGTTGTATCGCTTCAGGCTTTTGCGAAAGGCAGACACCTCCCTGGATAATTCCCAGAGGGTCTTGGATGACAAAGCCCCATTGGTGACGCCCGCGCCGCCGATGCGGTTTCTTTCCACCAACAGCACCCGCTTTTTGAAGTCCACTGCACGCATCGCCGCAGCAAATCCTGCCGGCCCGGCACCAATCACAACAAGGTCATAACGTTCCATAAGCCACTCCTATAAAAAAATGATTCCCAAGATAATTAGATCCGGACATCCACCAACACTTTTGGGTGTTCATTCTTTGTACATTTGTCTGTGCTCGATCAACTCAAATCATGGGACCAGGAACTACTCCTGTGGTTCAATCAGTTTCACACACCGTGGCTGGACCCGATTGTATTTTGGGTAACCAAGACAGAGTTTTGGATACCGCTGTACCTGCTTTTGATCTACCTCATTTTTAAGGACCACAAGCGCAATGGCTGGTGGATCATGGCCGGCCTCGTGCTCACCCTGGTTATCTCCGACATGGTGACTTACCGCATCATGAAACCGATGTTCGAACGACTGCGCCCCTCCCATGAACCCTCCCTGCAGTCCGTGCTGCACCTGGTAAACGATTATCGCGGTGGGCTTTATGGGTTTGCATCCAGCCACGCAGCCAACACCGTGGGAGTTGCTTACTTTATGTTCTTGTGGTTCCGACGCCGTTATCGCTGGATCGGGCTCATGTTTGGCTGGGCTTTCATCATGTGTTACACCAGGATTTACCTGGGAGTACATTATCCCGGTGACATTCTTGCCGGCAGCCTTGTTGGTCTCTTCGGCGGCTGGGCAGGGTTTAAGTTTAGCCAATGGCTTATCAAGCGAAGGGCATTAACCCCTGCCAGTTCTTCTTAGATCGATCTGATTTTATTTCCCGAAGAGCTTTCCAAAAACATTGCCAATGCTGCCAATAGCACCTTTCGGTTGCTGGCTCAGCATTCCAGAAATGTCCAGGGTATTGTTGCCACTCATGGTGCGCATCATCTGCTGGAGATCAAAATCAATGTCCTTCGGATCATTGGCCTTGCGTATCACCTGGCCGATTACACCGGGTACTACTTCAGAAGCTACCTGCTGCGCCAACGAAGCATTTAGCCCAAACTTCGTCACAAGGCTATTAACTACTGATTGATTGATATTTCCGATCACCGGATGAGCATTCAGTGATTTACCTCCGGATTGAAAAAGCCCGACAATCTGCTGCATATTGCCGTTGGCAATCTCAGCCTTCAGCGTCGACAAAATTTGTTGTGTCACATCCTTGATCGCAGCATTGTTAAACTGATCAGGTATGGCTTTGTTTTGAACAATGGGCTGCTGCGCACTTTGTTCTACCAGTTTGAGCAATTGATCTAACATACGGATAGGATTTATCTTCAAAGAACCGCAATCCATCCAGATTGTTTACAGCAATCTGGCTCCATATCTTACATCATTCTTACATCAATGCTTTACCAAAGTAATGTCTTTGGGGTTCAGAAAGCTGTTAAGTCTTATCAACAAGGCGTTTGATGTACTTTCCGAGGATGTCAAATTCAAGATTAACCTGATCACCGGCACGCAGCGTACCAAAGTTTGTATGCTCAAATGTGTATGGAATGATGGCCACTGTAAAGCCACCGGGGCGCGCATTGAAACAAGTGAGACTAACTCCGTTGATTGCAATAGAACCTTTCTCAACGGTAATGTTGCCAACCGCTGCATCATATTTGAAGTCAAAAACCCAACTGCCATCGGCTTCGGTAACTTTTTCACAAACCCCCACCTGATCAACATGACCCTGGACAATATGTCCATCAAACCTCCCGTGGGCCGGCATTGACCTTTCCAGGTTGACACGGTCGCCCGCCTTCCAGTTACCCA
>DNZD01000137.1 GCA_003504855.1 Cytophagales bacterium | reverse complement strand
TGATGGAAAAACAGCACAACCGGGGTCAGGACGGGGCCGGAATCGCCAATATCAAAATTGACCAGGAGCCCGGGTTGCGATACATCAGCCGATACCGGTCCATGAAAAGCCAGCCGGTAGCCGCCCTGTTCAAGAAAATCGGAAAGAAATACCACCGGGCCCAAAAGGAGGGCAAGGAGAAGTTCCGGGATGAAAAATGGCTTAAACGTCACCTGTCATTCTCGGGAGAGCTCTGGCTGGGCCACCTGCGTTATGGCACCCACGGCTATAACAGTATTGAAAATGTCCATCCGTTTTTACGGCAGAACAACTGGCGGAGCCGAAATCTGGTCATGGCTGGAAACTTTAACATGACCAATGTGGACGAGCTGTTTGAGATTCTCGTCAACCTGGGCCAGCACCCTAAAGAAAAAGTCGATACCGTGACGGTCATGGAGAAGATTGGTCACTTCCTCGATGAAGAGGTTCAGGCACAATTTGAAAAATATAAAGATCAGTTTAGCAACAAGGAAGTATCGGACATTATCGAGAATGAAATTGACCTGGCCCGCGTGCTCAAACGTGCGTGCAAGGACTTCGATGGCGGATACACCATGGCGGGCCTGATCGGATCCGGTTCCGCTTTCGTAGTGCGCGACCCCAATGGCATACGCCCCGCCTATTTCTATGCCGACGACGAAGTGGTGGTGGTCGCCTCCGAGAAACCTGCCATCAAGACCGCCTTTAATATTGAATACAGCCAGATCGAAGAAATCCGGCCCGGTCATGCCCTGATCATCACCAAGAGCGGTGAATATGCCCAACATCAGGTGCTGCCTTCCAGCGAAAAGAAATCATGCAGCTTCGAACGCATTTACTTTTCCAGGGGCAACGACCCGGATATCTACCGCGAGCGCAAGATGCTCGGCAAACTGATCGTCCCCCAGGTGCTGAAGGCCATTAATTTCGACCTGAAAAACACCATCTTCTCCTACATTCCAAATACGGCAGAGACCGCCTTTTACGGTATGATGGCCGAAGTGGAAAATTATCTGATCAAACGCCAGAAGGAAGTATTGCTGGAAGGGAAGCCCTCGGTTGATTCCTTTGAAGATATGTTGTCATTCAGGCCCCGGGTGGAAAAAATAGTAATCAAAGATGCCAAGCTGAGGACCTTCATTGCTGATGATAGTTCCCGGGATGAATTGGTGGCCCACGTGTATGACACGACTTACGAGGTGGTGAACCGTGACAAGGACAACCTGGTGGTCATTGACGACTCCATCGTTCGAGGCACTACCCTGGAAAAGAGTATCCTTCGTCTCCTGGATCGACTGGGGCCGAAAAAGATTATTGTTATTTCATCAGCACCGCAGATCCGGTTTCCTGATTGCTACGGTATTGATATGAGCCGGATGGGAGACTTCGTTGCGTTCCGTGCTGTTATCGAACTACTCAAGGAACATGGAAAGGATTACCTCCTGGGTGAAGTGTACGAACAGTGCCGACAGTCCCTCAACGAGGATGTACCGGTAAACCACGTTAAGCGTCTGTACGAACAGTTTTCTTACGAAGAGGTCTCCGACAAAATCACTGAAATCGTAAAACCTGCGGATATGAAGGCCGAACTTAAGGTCGTCTTTCAGACTGTTGACGCCCTCCACAAGGCGATACCCCTTCATTTGGGAGACTGGTACTTTACCGGCGACTATCCTACACCTGGTGGAACGAAGGTGGCTAATAAGTCTTACATGAACTATATGGAGGGCAGGCTGGTACGGGCCTATTAAAAAAGGCTCCGAATCGGAGCCTTTGATATTCTTTCGGCACAGGTGATTACCGGATAATTAGCTTCTGCCTCACCACGTCCTGTTCCACAGCTATTGAAATAACATAGAGGCCGGGTTGCAAATTCTGCGGGGGCACAATCTTGATTCGTGAAGAACTCAGTACACCGGCATCCAGTTGAAATACTTCCTTGCCTTCCACGTCCTGGACTTTGATGTAGGCGGGCTTGCCCAAGTCATTCACGGAGAAGTTGACAACAAACTCATTTCCGGAAGAGGGGTTGGGCGACACAGACCAAACCGAGGTATTAGGAATTTCCACCGAAACCAATTTTGAGTATGACATCCGACCATCGAAATCAACTTGCTTGAGTCGATAGTACTGAACACCTGCCTGGGGTTTCAGATCAAGTATGAAGTAAGTGCGCTGTACCGTTGAGGTACCAGCTCCCTTCACCTGTACTATCTTTTCGAATGACTCTGCGTCAGCAGTGCGTTCTACCACGAAATAATCGTTGTTGGTTTCAGTCTCAGTGGTCCACCGCACCTCCACGCCACTGAATCCATATTCGGCAGTGAACGCCGATAATCCGATAGGCAGCGGGTTGTTGGTATTTGCGGAAGCCAGTGTATATGCACCATAGGTTGCCAAAGGGGCCACCGCACTGGTGCTAATTGTACCGGTTGCCGGAGATACAGCGCCGGTGGTTCCTCCATTACCTAGATCTTTCCAGGTGGTTCCATTCCAGCCCGCAACTTTCAAGTTAGGCAAATCATCCACGATGCCGGAATTAGAATCCCAGCTAAGCGTTACGGTTGCATTAATGGCTGGTGAATTTACTACCCAGTACTCGCCTTTCGTGACATGATGAAGGGTAGGATCCTTTTGAGCTGTCAGAAAACCAACACCGTTCGGATCAGCGTAAAAGTACTCTGCCTGAATATTACCCGATGCGGAAATTGCGCTCAGTTGAATAGGCCGATAATAAATACCTGCTTTGCCTACTGGGAAATTGAATGTTGTATTACCCACTTTAGCCATCGGACCCTCTACAAAGCTGGATGAAGATGCGCCCGAAGTTGTTGCGCCGGCGTTCAGGGTAATCAAGTTTGCGCTTGAGGTGATGAAATTCCCTTCTGTAAGGGTCAAATTACCTGTAACAATTGCACCCCGGTTTAGTGTTACACCTGCGGGCCCTGTGTTGTTAATGGTAAGATTGTTAAAAGTAGGTGTTACTGAACCATTCAAAGTTTGGTCTACAAGACCGTTGAAGTTTACTGATCCTGTTGAGGCCGTGAAAGTACCTCCGTTCTGGGTCCACCCGCCGGCATTAACGATATTGAGGTTGAAGCTGCTCGCATTGAATAGTCCGCCCGTAAGGGTGAATGATCCAACTGTCAGGTCATTGAAAAGTATGGATGTATTTGTGCTGGTGTTATTCATGGAGAAATCTCCCACTACCGTAAGGGCTGCATTGGTATTTCTAAAACGGGAAGTACCACCCAGAGAAACAGTCAGGTTATTTTGAACTGAAGCGCCGGAAAGAAAGTCATAGCTGCTTCCGTTGACAACGCTTCCACTACCTGCCAGGTTCAGGTTATAATAGTCTACCCCCCGCATATCATAATTAGCGGAGGCAGTTTGATTCATGGTTACCGTAGTACCAACCCCCAGGGAATAAGTGCCGGAAAGTTCAGGATAGGTAGTGCCTGATGCTGTGGCAATCTGAATCTCAGATGTCCCGGTCATGGTTAAGCCTCCTGCACCACTTACGGAATTGGTGCCCACGTTGTATATGGATGAGTTCTGTATGGTCAATAAATTGGTAATCGTGGTGTTGCCACCGGCTGTTTTTAGACCGCCATTGGAGAGCACCAGGTTAAAGTATGAAGTCGACGGCGCTTTGACGGTTTGGGCACCCAGGTTGTTATATGTTACGGTATTAGGTGAACCGCTGGCATCCAACACTCCGGTGCTAAGAATGGCACCAGTCGTAGTCAACGCAGAGTTAGCGCCATTCACCCAGGAAGAGGTTACGGCATTCGTTCCGGTGATGTCAGCAGTGGTGGTGATGGCACCATTGCTTGTAATTGTAGTCGCAGCCAACAAATTGATTATTGGTTGTACAGTCAGGTTGGTTCCCACCGAAACGGTCTTCGCATTTTGAACAGAAATTGGCCCGCTACCACTAATGGTTGCTGCTCCTGTAGATCCCGAAATGGTGGTTCCTGAGCCATTCAAAGTCATGGTATTTGCTCCCAGAGCCAGTGTGCCATCCACCACCAGATTACCGCTTATCTGTAAGGTGTTAGACATGGTTAGTGAAGTTCCTGCACCAACTGACAGGGCGCCTGTCACCACTATCGGTGCAGCCGAGGTAGATGCACCGGTACCCGCCAGGGTAAGGTTTCTGCCAATGGTCCATGTGCCGCCGGTGGGTGTGACTTTGGCTGTACCGGCAGTAGTCAGGTCAAAATTAACAGTCAAACTTGCAGTACCATTTAATGTGCCACCAGTGAGAACGTTTACAAAGTCTGCGGTTGCAGAAGTGGTAACAACAGAGACGGTGTGTGTTGCATTAATGTACACCAACGAAGAGTTGATGGGGATACAGTTACAACTGGGCCCTCCACTGGTCAATGACCAGGTTGAGTTCCCTACTGTGGCATCATTCCAGTTGCCGGTACGGCGGGAATAATAAGCAGCAATCAAAGGGGTTGTTGATTTATCCTTGGTGCCGCACACAAATGAATTGGTAAGATTGGCCAATGTCAAACCGGTTCGGTTCAAAACAGGTGCATTCACTGTGCCTCCGTTGGCCGCCGACGTTCCAACACCGAACGGGGGACCGCCCAGGGTCTCCATTTTCAAATCCGTAAGCAAACCTGCAGCAGATAGTCCATTGAAAGTAATCCGGAGTGAATAGGTTCCTCCCGTCAAACCCGAGGTGGTTATAGCATCGTTCATGTCAGTGACCCGAACAATGGCAGCCCCCTCATTATCGGTGTATGAAACATCCGGTGCGGTGTTAAAGTCATTATGGGTTACACTTACATATCCGGCACCAGTCGGGTTGACTGTTGAGTTGATCTCAACCGGACGATAGTTAATATTTGATCCAACCGGAA
>DNZD01000003.1 GCA_003504855.1 Cytophagales bacterium | reverse complement strand
TGCATTAAGGAATATTTGGCTGCACTGGACTTAATGCTGAGTAAAGAGCTGAAGGCGGTCTGATCACCGTACAAGGTAAGAGCCCGTTTGTACTGGAAGAGTAGCCGATCCAGATAGCCAATTGACTTTTCGGTGGCGGCCTTGTTAAACCGGATGGTAACATCCCAATTAGTGGTTGAGCTGGCCTGGTTAGTAGCTGATGATATAGTCAGACTGTCGCTGGCTTCTGTTCCTTTGTCAGTGTAGGAGGCATTGATGATGGTAGGCATTGCTTTATCCTGAAGCGGTTGACCGTTTAATGAAAATTGAAAGGAGGCAGGATTGATGGATTGGGCCATCACTTTGTAGATCAACTTAAGATCAGAGCCATTTACGATGCCGGGGACAGTAAATCGAATGGTATAAGATGTCTTGCTGCTGAATTGTTCTCCATACCAGTTTCTGCCGGAATGTAATTCGTTGTACTGCTCTGTTTCGTAATAGGTAAAATCATCAAATTCAGTGATGGTCGGGTAGGTTCCGGTCAGAGATTGATTGTCGGCTATGCGAAGTCCGTTGGACGGACCAACTGTAACGAAGTAATAGTTCTTGTCGGTGTAGAGATTGTTCTCGTAGGCAAATACACCTTTGTTGAAATCAAGGTGGTACTGATCAGGGCCCTGCCCATAGAAAAGTAAATAATCACTGCTGTTAAACACCCCATCATCTTGACCAACCATTTGAATGGCGACTTCTTTGAGATCAGAAACCCGGGGTGAGCTGTTTAACTGGGAAAGCATCCCCTGGTTGCCGGCCAGTATTCGGATTTTTCTTGGGTCAGTCTGATCGGGGTTTAGTCCCAGTTTCCTGAACAGGGAATAGTCAATCTTGTAAATGCCATCACCAGCGACTGACATTTTCACCCAGGTACCGGTAGCCAATACAGAGTTGGTCTGGCCATTGGCTAGGGCTGAAAAGGCGCAAAAAATAGCAATAAGAAGGCGTTTCAACGTGTCAGAAGCTAACCCAACGCTGTAGTAACGAGATCAGAATATACAATAGTATCACAAAGGGCAGGGCGGCCAGTTGCCCGAAAAACAAGAGTAATACCGCCAGTCCCAGAAAAGTAAACCGGACCCTATTACCTGCCCAGGAGAAATCTTTGAACTTGAGGGCGAATAGCTCCCAGGGGGAAACAAGCAAAAATGAAAAAACAATGACGGTCACCACCAGAAGAATATCATTGGAGATAAAAAAATCCCATGGTGATTTGAGATAAACCAGTGATGTTATGGCCAATGCGTTGGCTGGGGTGGGCAAACCGATAAACGTGTCTTTCTGATTCTCATCGATATTAAATTTGGCCAAACGCATGGCGGAGAAGACGGCAAGACTGAATGCTGTGTAGGGCAACCAACGACTTTGGGAAATGGTGTCGATCATCTGGTACATGACCAGCGCAGGCAGTACACCAAAGCTGACCATATCAGCCAGTGAGTCCAATTCTTTACCGATAGCGGAGCTTACTTTCAGCATGCGTGCACTGAAGCCATCAAAAAAATCAAAGGTGCATGCGGCCAGCACAAACCAAATGGCCGAGTGGGTGCTTTGCTGCATCACGGACAGAATGCCTGCGCAACCACAGAGCAGATTTCCGCAGGTCAGGGCATTGGGAATGTGTTGCCTGATATTCATCGAATCGCCAATGCGCAGTAAGGATTGTTGATCTTCTCTTCTCCCAGGGTGGTGGTTGGACCATGACCGGGATACACCGTTACTTCATCAGGTAATGGGAACAGTTGCTGTTGAATACTCTGGATCAAAGTCTGATGGTTCCCGCCAGGAAGGTCGGTCCGGCCGATGGAATGATAGAATAATACATCGCCTCCAATTAGGAACTTTTCTTCAGGCTGATAGAATCCAATATGCCCTGGCGCATGACCCGGGAGAAACAGAACAGCAAGAGGCGTGCTGCCTATATATACGGGTGACCCTTCCTCCAGGTGGCCATCAACGGTGGCCTCTGTGTACTTTGGAAATCCATAGTTTGAAGCGTAGGTTTTCACTGCCCTCATGGTAGGCACATCCAATGCGTGAGCAAAAAACGGAACCTTGTACTGTTGCTGAACAAAAGCATTACCAAGTACATGGTCGATATGACCATGGGTGTTCCACAAGGCAGATACTGATAATTTATGTCCGCTGATAAAGTCCGCCAGTTCCTGCTCTTCGTGTTTTTCGTAACATCCCGGGTCAATGATCACCGCCTGACCATGGTCGTCCCATAAGACATAGGTATGCTCGGCAAAAGGATTAAAGGTAAATTCCCGAATCGTGATCATAGTTTGCAAAATTACCATTTTACCGCGGATCAGGAATGAAATCTTCATTCCTGTTTTTTTTGATATATTCGGTTAGATAACCCCTATCCGATGAAGATTTCATTTCGCCTCATAACCCCATTGATGCTTGTATCAATGGTCCTGTCCTGTAACTCAACGCAGGAGGAAAAGGCACCTAAACAATACACCATCCGGCAGTTCATGGATATCGTTTCCTTAAATGGACGCGCATTTTCACCGGATGAAACCAAGGTGCTGATCAGTACCAACGAAACGGGGATTTTCAATGCGGAAGAAATTAATGTGTCGACGGGAACGAAAAAGGTCTTAACAGCTTCCTCTACCAATGCCATTTTTGCCTTGTCGTACTTTCCTACGGATGAACGCATGGTGTATACCAGTGACCAGGGCGGAAATGAGATCAACCACCTTTTTATTCGCAATGCCGATGGATCAACCATTGACCTCATAAAGGATAGCACCGCCAAAGCCCAATTCGGAGGTTGGAGCTATAACCGTAAGTTGATGTACTATCAGTCAAACAGCCGTGATAAGCGCTATTTTGATTTGTACAATGTGCAGGTATCTACCGGAGAAAAAGGGGTCTATCCCTCTACCTTATTATACAAGAACGATAAGGGATTCAATCCGGCAGCCATATCCAATGACGACCGATACATTGCATTGAGCGAGAACATTACGACCAACAATTCAAATATGTACCTGCTGGATACCCAAACAGGTCAGTCCACTTTGTTGTCCAAACATACCGGAGATGTGCAGTACACACCCCAGTACTTCAGTCAGGATGGGAAGAAATTATACTATCTCACTGATGAAGGTAGTGAATTCAGGTACCTCGCCAGTTATGATATTGCAACCGGTGCCCGTCAAAAAGAGGAGGAGGCCCCCTGGGATATTGTGTCAGCGTTCTTGTCCAGAAACGGGAAATACCGGGTGGTGACCATCAATAATGATGCACGAACGGAAATTAAGATACATGATGAGTCGAAGCAGGGTGCATTGATCTCTATTCCAAACCTTCCTGTGGGAGATATCTCTGGGGTGACCATTTCGGACAGTGAAAAGCTGATGTGCTTTTATGTAAGCAGTTCGAAATCTCCCCGCGATTTGTTTGTGTATAATTTCGAAACCAGTGAAGTAAAGCAATTGACCAATACCATGTCAAAGGAAATTGATTCCAATGACCTCGTTGCCGGCGAAGTTGTAAGAGTCAAGTCTTTTGATGGCCTCGAAATCCCTTGCCTGTTGTATAAGCCAAAAGGTATCCGATCAGGGGAGAAAGTGCCAGCCCTTCTTTGGATTCACGGTGGTCCTGGTGGTCAGACACGGCTTGACTACTCGGCTTCCCTGCAATTTCTGGTTAACCATGGATATGCGGTACTGGCCGTTAACAACCGGGGTAGCTCGGGCTATGGAAAGAGTTTCTTCGCTGCGGATGATCGCAAGCATGGCAAAGACGACTTGCAGGATTGTGTGATGTCTAAGCAATACCTGGCTACGTTGCCCTGGATCGATGCAGACCGAATTGGAATTTATGGCGGAAGTTATGGTGGTTATATGGTGATGGCTGCCCTGGCCTTTACACCGGAGGAATTTAAGGTGGGCGTAAACTTGTTCGGGGTTACCAACTGGATTCGCACGCTGCGCAGCATTCCAAAGTGGTGGGAATCCAATCGCAAAGCCTTGTATACAGAATTAGGCGATCCCTATACAGCTGACTCCGTTGCGTTATATGAAAAGTCACCCTTATTCCATGCTTCAAGAATAACCAAGCCCTTCATCGTCTTGCAGGGCAGTAATGATCCCAGGGTATTGCAAAAAGAATCGGATGAAATTGTCGAGGCGGCACGGGCTAATAAAGTGCCTGTTGAATATGTGATATTCCCGGATGAAGGGCACGGATTTGTTAAGAAAGATAATAACATCAAAGCCTCTGAAGAGGTATTGAAATTTCTTGACAAGTACCTGAAGGGAAATCCGTGAGTACGCTTGACCTAATCAGCCCAATGCCTCCACGCCTTGCACCGTGTCGGGCATCATTCGCTTGAAGAGGTTTTCAATGCCAGCTTTAAGTGTAATGGTAGACGAGGGACAACCGCTGCATGATCCTTGCAGTGTCACGCGAACAATGCCATCCTGAAAAGAGTGATAGGTAATGGCACCTCCGTCTTGCTCAACAGCGGGTCGGATGTATTCATCCAGAATTCCTTTGATCTGCCTGATCGTATCAGTTTCTTCTTCCTGCGGTACGGCAGCGGGTGCATGAGCCTCCAAAATTAATTTTCCTGACTCGAGGAATTTTTGAATGTGGTCGCGGATAATCGCCTGAACCTCCAGCCACTCTACATTTTCCTTTTTGGTAACCGTAATGAAATTGCTCATGTAAAATACCCGCTCTACGAAGGGGTACATAAACAACTCCTGGGCTAAGGGTGCCTCCTGTGCAGCTTCAGGCCCCGGAAAGTCAAAACTCATGCCTTCCGGAATCAACATTTCGTTCACCACAAACTTGAGTGAATTGGGATTGGGATTGGATTCCAGGTAAATGGAAATGGCTTTGGGTGCTGCTTTTAACATAGGATATTCAACTTCACGAATGGACAACAAATTTAGACAAATATGGTTCCCCGGAGAAAATCAATCCCCTGAATCGGGGTTCTCCAGGGCATTTTCCCACTTGCTGACTACGGCAGTGGCAACACTGTTGCCGACCACATTGGTAGCACTACGCCCCATGTCCAGCAGGGGATCGATGCCCAGCAACAGGGCAAGACCGGCCTCCGGAATATTGAAGGTGGCCAGGGTACCGGCTATAACCACCAGCGATGCCCGGGGTACGCCTGCGATGCCCTTGCTGGTGAGCATGAGGACAAGCAGCATACTGATTTGGGTTGCCATGGGCAGGTGGATTCCATAGGATTGGGCAATGAAGAGAGCAGCAAAAGTCATGTACATCATGCTGCCGTCCAGGTTGAATGAATACCCGAGGGGAAGCACGAAACTCACAATCTTGTCTTTGCAGCCGAAGCGCTGAAGTTCTTCCATAGTCTTTGGAAAAGCGGCCTCGCTGCTGCTGGTACTGAACGCCAGGAGGATAGGCTCTTTAACACGCCTCAACAGACTCACGATGCGTTTGCCAATCACCACAAATCCAGCTATGCCAAGCACAACCCATAACAACAGAAGTCCAAGATAAAACTCACTGATAAAAATGGAATAGGTTTTCAGGATACCCAGGCCCTGTTTGGCAATGATGGCCGTCATAGCGCCAAACACGGCGAGAGGAGCCAGGTTCATTACGTAGCCCGTAACCTTCAGGATTACATGAGCGACGGCATCCATGAACGTGATAACAATTTTTCCTGTTTCGCCGATGGCCGCAGTTGCCACACCAAAGAACAGAGAAAAGACAACGATTTGCAGGATCTCATTCTTTGCCATGGCATCAATGACGCTGGCAGGAAAAACGTGGTACAAAAATTCTTTCAAGGATAGTCCTGCGTGCGCAATTCCTATGTCCTGTCCCGCATCTGGCACAGGTAGATGCATGGCAACACCGGGTTCAAAAAGATTGACTAACACCATGCCAAGGAGTAAGCTGACGAGTGAAGCACTGATAAACCACAGCAGGGTTTTGGCGCCAATTCGACCAACGGAATTAATGTCGCCCAATTTGGCAACCCCCACCACGAGTGTAGTGAAGACCAACGGTGCTACGATCATCTTGATCAGACGCAGAAAAATATCCGCCAACAAAGAAAATGGCTCTACCTTTTTGTCGCGTTCGGCCAATAGGTTGGCGCGTTCACGGGAAAGGGATTTACGCAGCGTTTCCAGCGAAGCTACAGTAGCACTGTCCGCAGATTGATGGGTGACTTGCCGGATTGAATCCAGGCGGAGTTCAATGGTTGCGAGCGATTTGTTTTGATCTCCTACGTAATTCTTGTTCAGCACGAACCCCAGGCCAATGCCCAGAAACAAGGCAATAATGATGTAGAGGGTAAGCTTGCTTTTTTTGTTCGGAACAGGCTCCATGGCGGGGTGATAAGATGGTCAATCTATCACTTTTTGAGGCAAGCCGAAAACCGGTGCTAAAATATTGTCAGACCCTGGAGGCCTTGTTTCGGAGGAGGAAATCAGCCAGCACCAGTGCGGCCATCGCCTCTACAATGGGCACGGCACGGGGCACCACGCACGGGTCATGCCGGCCTTTACCGGAAACCACAGCAGAATTACCATCCTGATCTACGGTATCCTGATCCTGCATGATGGTAGCGACAGGTTTGAATGCTACCCGAAAATAAATATCCTCCCCATTGGAGATGCCACCTTGAATTCCACCAGAGTGGTTCGTACGGGTGCGAACCTGCCCCTGTCGTTGTTCAAAAGCATCGTTGTGCTGTGAACCCCTCCATTTGGTACCGGCAAATCCGCTTCCGTATTCGAAACCTTTCACCGCATTGATGCTTAGCATGGCTTTTCCCAACTCGGCGTGAAGTTTGTCAAAGACAGGTTCCCCTAATCCCACCGGAGTTTTCCGGATTACACAGGTGATGATGCCACCAATGGTGTCTCGGTCCAGGCGCACCTGATCAATGAGGGCAATCATTTTCTCGGCTGTAACCGGATCAGGGCAGCGTACAATGTTTTCTTCGACCCGGCTAAGGTTCATTTCAGTATACGGAGGAGCAACAACATCACCCACTTCAGAAACATATGCTGCGATTGATACACCGTGCTCGGCCAGTAATGTTTTGGCAATGGCACCCGCCGCCACGCGTGCCGCAGTTTCACGAGCTGAACTTCTGCCGCCACCCCGGTGGTCGCGCACCCCATACTTGGCCTGATAGGTGTAGTCGGCGTGCGAAGGCCTGAAAGTCTTTTCCAGGTGGCTATAGTCTTTGCTGCGCTGGTCCTGGTTATGAATGATTAGCGCAATGGGTGTGCCGGTTGATTTGCCATCAAATACGCCTGACAAAATAGTGCAAGCATCCTCTTCCTTGCGTTGGGTGGTAATGTGCGACTGTCCGGGTTTACGGCGCTGTAATTCGGCCTGAATAAATGTTTCATCGATGTCCAGTCCTGCGGGACATCCATCGATCACCACGCCAATTGACGGACCGTGGGATTCTCCAAAAGTGCTGATGCGAAATAGCGTGCCGTAGGTACTGCCCATGTGCCAAAGGTAGAATTATGCAGGGATTTAACCTTTGGGGCGGGCACTAAAAACCAACCAGACAGCGCCGGCCAGCATCAGTGCGATCAGGCTGTTCATTCCCCACTTCATCCACCCTATCTGTGCTGTGGCGTGAAGTGAATTGTCTACAACGTTTACACGATCGTAAAATGACCCCAGGTCAGTGCTTTGAATAGCCTGATTCCGTTGGCTCTCGCCTTCTACCGCCAGGACAATTTTAGAACGAAGGGTGTCATAAGTCCGCTTGTGGGTGTTGAAGTATATCCACTGAAAATACCGGCCCATTTCAAATTGCCCAGGTTCTTTCGGAACAAGAAAGTAGCGAAATGATTTGGTGCCCGTCACCTTGCTGTTTTCACGGGTGATGTTTTGTTGCACGTTGGGCTCATAAAAGTCGAAGTTGTCATCCTTTTCAATGACGGGTCGTTGAATGGATGAGATATTCCCTTCGCCATACACGTTGAATTCATATTCTATGCTTTGACCGGTCTTTGCGTGTTGAGCTGATATCCGGTCGTCCAACTGGTAACTGCCGACAGCCACAGAGCCCTGCAATGGATGGGGAGGAAGTTCACGCACCGGGATGGTCTTGGCCTTTGAGTAGAAAGTTTTGAAATCCTCCTGACGATTTTGGCCAAAGAAGGATGGATTCTTGGCTACTTTAAACTTGATCATCTCAAGGCCAACCGAAGGAAAGCGAATGGGCTCGGCATTAAGTGGGTAATAGGTTGCCTGATAGATCTTATACTGCGTATAACCTTTGCCATTGATGGTGATGGGTACCCCCTCGATATTTTCAATGTTGAAATTCTCTTCCCAGCAGTTCGCAGGCTTCAATTTTTTGAGAATATCCGACAACTGCCTTCCCAATTCATGAAACTGCATGGGGGCCCGGTTATTATCAGCTACCAGAAAAGAGAGTGTGGTGGACAGGCCTTCGCCTACATAAACTTCATCTTTGCTGGTGCTGAGCGCGAGGAGGGCATCCTCTTTGATGTCAACAAACTCTGTCTCCTCTTTACCAAAGAAATCGCGAAAGGGATCGGGCCTGAACGGGTCGCGGGCTTGTTGCTGAGCGGCAGGCCCCACCTTTATTTTCTTCCCCGGTGACTTAACCATCTGGTCATTGATTTTCATTTGAAACGGAGGCACCGTAATGATCCCCTGGCGTATGGGCTGATAGGTCATGATTACCCCTGTGGAGGAACTCACCTGGCCGTTGACGATACTGGTTTGCTGTTGCGTGCTGGTGCCTCTTTTCCGCAATCCCTCGATGTCTGGAAAATTGTCGTAGGACTTCAGTTGGCCATTTTGGAGGGTTACCCCAATCGTCCAGTACTGATTTTCGCCTATTTCATCAGGCCCAAGCTGAATGGTGGTTGTTTGTCCGGCAGCGGCCAGGCTGGACAGCAGGAGCAGTACGGGAAAGGTGTATTTCAAGGCAATTTTCATCATTGCAAATGTTGCGGTCGCACTTGCGGAGACAAATTTAAATTTTCTTTTAACTCAATAGTCGAAATGGTATTTTCAACGTTAGAATCGGCGTACAAGGATACGCATCGTACATTAATTTTTTGAAACATGTTGAACTATGCCAAAACCGTGCTCACCCGCGTGAGTTTTGACGCGCGCCTCTTCGAGAAAGAGTTGCGCAAGGCCATCAAGATGTTGATCGGCGAGGAAGTGCAGGAGCTCAGAAATTGGTGTTACTCCAATTTTGGGAATCATCAGGCGATCTTGAATCGCTGTTTCGTACATAGTTAATTAAGAACCTAAAGCAACACCATCAGGGCCCCGCCAGGGGCCTTTTTTATTTTGTGACCTCCCGGGTGACAAATTCAATGTTTCGTTTGAGCCCTTCGTATTTGGTGCGTTGGATGGCGCTATTGGCAAAGACCCGGTCAAAGGTATCTTCAGTCATTTCCAGCCAGCGCTTTCGATCAAGGTCAACCAAATCATTGCTTGGCTGGAAGCGCGGCTCCTGATGCGGTTTTGAAAATCGGTTCCAGGGGCAAACCTCCTGGCAAATGTCGCAACCGAAAATCCAATTGTTCATCTTTCCTTGGGCCACCTGAGGTATCTGTTCCCTGAGTTCAATGGTATAGTAGCTGATGCACCGACTTCCATCCACCACATAAGGTTCCACGATGGCATCTGTCGGGCAGGCATCCTGGCAAGCGGTACAAGACCCGCAATAATCTTTGATCGGTCCGTCAGCCTCCATCTCAAGGTCGATGATGATTTCAGCCAGGAAAAAATAACTTCCCATGGATCGGTTTAGGAGCAGGCTGTTTTTTCCTATCCAGCCCAGCCCGCTGCGTGCCGCCCACGCACGTTCCATGACTGGTGCGGAGTCGACGAACACGCGCCCCTGGATGTCGCCGATACGTTCCTTGAGACGCTGAAGCACGATAAACAGTTTGTCTTTGATGACATGGTGATAATCCTCTCCATAAGCATAGCGGGCTACTTTGAATTCGCCATCATCGGCGTGTAGTGATTCGGCGGGGTAGTAATTGTACAAAAGACTGACAACAGATTGTGCGCCGGGTACCAGCAACCGGGGATCGAGCCGTTTATCGGTGTAGTTTTCGAGGTAGGACATCGTGCCCTGATAACCGCGTTTAAGCCAGGTATCCAGACGGTGTGCCTCATCCTCCAGAAAAACAGCTTTTGCGATGCCACAAAAATCGAATCCTTCTTCGCGCGCAATTTCTTTCATTAATTGTGCGCGTTGTGCAGGTCGGATATTCATGATATGGAACGCTAGTCGAACAACCCGGGGCCTCTCAAAGGTAGGGCGATATTCAGGTGCTTGTAGGCCAGTTCTGTAGCTTCACGACCTCTGGCTGTTCGCTTGATGTATCCTTCCTGAATCAAAAAAGGTTCGTAGACTTCTTCAATGGTCTCTGCTTCTTCGCCTACCGCAGTCGCAATGGTGGTGAGTCCCACAGGCCCACCTTTGAATTTTTCTATGATTGCACTCAGGATCCGGTTGTCCATATCATCCAGACCATGCTGATCGACATCCAATGCGTCGAGCGCCAATTGGGCAATGGGCATGGTGATTCGGCCATTACCTTTGATCTGAGCAAAGTCCCTGGTGCGACGAAGGAGGTTATTGGCGATACGTGGTGTGCCCCGGCTTCGTCGCGCAATTTCGAAGGCGGCCTCGTCATTTATTTCGGTAGCCAGTATGCCGGCAGATCGCTTGATGATGGAAGTCAGCAGTTTGGCATCATAATATTCCAGCCGGGCGGTAATGCCAAATCGTGCACGCAGGGGCGAAGTGAGCAACCCTGCACGGGTGGTGGCACCAATCAGGGTAAACGGATTGAGGCTGATCTGAACGGAACGCGCATTAGGACCACTGTCGAGCATAATGTCGATGCGGTAGTCTTCCATGGCGGAGTACAGATATTCTTCGACCACCGGATTAAGACGATGGATTTCATCGATGAATAGCACATCGTTTGTTTCGAGGTTGGTGAGCAGCCCGGCGAGGTCGCCGGGTTTGTCAAGAACAGGGCCCGAGGTGATCTTGATATGGCTACCCAGTTCATTCGCAATAATAAATGAAAGCGTCGTTTTGCCAAGGCCGGGAGGTCCATGCAGCAGCACATGATCGAGGGCTTCGGTCCGCTGACGAGCAGCCTGGACAAACACCTTGATGTTGTCAACTACCTTCTGCTGGCCGGTGAAGTCTGAGAAGCTGAGCGGCCGGAGGGCTTTCTCAACTTCTTTTTCGGCGGCATTCAGACTTTCGCCATCGGGTTTAAGATATTCTTCGCGCATGCATCTACTGTGTTCAAAGCTACAATTCGTAATCCGGTCTTCAAATTTAATTTCCGGCCCGCCCGTATTTCGTTGTAATTTTGGGACATGAATCCCCGTGTCAAAAATTCTATTTATACCCTGGTTTTGATTGTTGTGCTGTGGGTAGGGTGGAAACTGCGTCATTCTTCCCCGGATCCGATCTACCTGGAGGGTAAAACCATGGGTACGTCGTATCACATCACCTACTTTGATGAACGTGGCAGGAATTTTCAATCATCGGTGGATTCTTTAATGGTGTTGGTCAATCGCGCCATCAGTACCTATGACACCACGTCCGACATTTCACAGTTCAACCGATCTTCCCGTGTATGGAAATATCAACTTCCGTTTTTCTTTCCGCCATTGAAGAAATCCCAGGAAGTAGTGATGGGTTCTTCGGGTGCGTATGACCCCACGGTAATGCCCCTGGTAAATGCCTGGGGTTTTGGTCCTAAGAAAATCACCAGACCGGACACGGCCGAAGTCCTCGCGGCGAGGGCATATGTTGGATTTGAAAAAATAATGTTCAATGAGGACAGTGTGTGGAAAGATGATCCCCGTGTTCAACTCGACTTCTCGGCCATTGGGCAGGGGTATGGGTCAGATGTTATCGGAGATTTTTTTGTGGCGAAGGATATTCAGGATTTTTTTGTTGAACTCGGTGGAGAAGGGGTGGCACGCGGAATTAACCGGAAGGAAAACCGACCCTGGGAGATCGGTATTCTGGACCCTGAATCGGATTACATCGAACGCAAGACTATTGCCCAGGCTACCTTGCACAATCAAGGCTACTCAACTTCAGGCAACTACTTTAATTTCCGTGAAGTGGATGGACGAAAGTACTCCCACACCATTGATCCGATAACCGGCTTCCCCGTTGAGCGTGCCTTGTTGTGTGCCACCGTATTTGCCGCCGACTGTGCTACAGCAGATGCATGGGCCACTGCCTTTATGTCCATGGGTCATGAGCGAGGTATCGAAGTGCTTAAAACGCATCCGGAACTAAATGTCCTGTTTGTTTACTCCACACCCGAAGGAATAAAAACATACGTTTCTCCCGGAATCAGTGGTGCTGTGCGGGTTCAGGAGCCGTCTGCAAAATAATTAGCTTACCATCTGCCTAACAGTCGTTTAGGCTGATTGGATTGCCTATATTTGATGTAACCTACTAGTGGCTCCAGAGGAATGGAGCTTTCATTATCCCGCCCATGAACAAGAATATTCAGTTTGCAAAGCATCAGCAGGAATTTTACAACGTCCTCAGTCAACGTGTTAATCAGTATTTCAAGACGAACAACATCAGCCGCTACGCCAATGCGGAGATGATCATCAAGACATCCTTCATGATGCTTCTCTTCCTGGTGCCTTACTCGATTGCGCTTAGCGGTGTTGTTGCTTCCTACTGGGGATACCTTGGTTTATGCTTTGTCATGGGCCTGGGCGTAGCCGGAATCGGCCTTTCCATTATGCACGACGCTAACCACGGTGCTTATTCATCAAAGCCCTGGGTAAATCACCTCATGAGCTATACCCTGAATTTTGTGGGAGGAAACTCATTCAACTGGAAGATTCAACACAATGTGCTTCACCACACCTACACGAATATTTATGATGTGGATGAAGACATCAGCCCCCGCGGCACTTTGCGTATGTCGCCGGATTCACCCTGGCATCCGCTGCATCGATTCCAACATATCTATGCCTGGTTCCTCTATGGACTCATGACATTTGTATGGATTGTGGCGAAAGATTTTTTCAGGTTGGTCCGATACCAAAAGGATGGCCTGGTGAAAAAACAAAAAGCAAATCCGGTTGTTGAATGGATCATCCTGCTCATCACCAAAGCGGTTTACTTTTCATATATCATTGTATTGCCGGCTTTGCTGTTGCCTTTCACAATCTGGCAAATCCTGCTTGGTTTCTTTGTAATGCATTATGTATCGGGCTTTATCCTGGCTGTTGTATTTCAACCTGCCCACGTGTTAGAAGGAACTGCCTTCTTTATGCCTGATTCCAACGGCAACCTGGAAAATACCTGGGCCGTACATCAGTTGCACACAACCACCAATTATGCGCACCGCAACCGAATCCTGTCCTGGTATGTAGGTGGTCTTAACTTTCAGGTGGAGCATCATCTCTTCCCGAATATTTGTCATGTTCACTATCGAAACCTCTCTTCCATTGTGCGCGCTACCGCAGAAGAATTTGGTCATCCGTATAAGATGAAGGAAACGTTCCGAAGTGCCATTGCTGCTCACGCCCGTCTGCTCTATCAACTGGGGCAAAGCAAGACAGTACCGGTGCCATCGGCCTACGCCGTAGCCTGAGCCTACCTCTGTTGAGGTGATATTCCTGATTGCGGTAATTTAGCCGTATGATATCCGCTGTTCGTCGCCAGGCGTCCCTGCTTACCCATCACATCTTTGAATTGCCCATTCTGGTACTGATGCCACATAGCCGCTGCAATTGCCGCTGTGTGATGTGTGATATCTGGAAGGCCAACCATGAAAAGCGCGAGTTATCCGAACAAGAAATTCTTCCACACCTGGAAGCCTTCAAGAAACTGGGTGTGCGGCATGTGGCTTTGTCCGGCGGTGAGGCGCTGCTTCATCCTAATCTATGGAAGCTGTGTGCAGCCCTTCAGACCATTCCGGTGCACATCAGCCTTCTGTCCACGGGCCTCACCCTTGCCACTCATGCAGCGTCGGTCGCAGAACATTGCAACGAAGTGATCGTGTCACTGGATGGGCCCCCTGAAGTGCACAACCGGATCAGAAATATTCCGACGGCCTTTGAGAAGTTGAAGGAAGGTATTGCAGCACTGAAAAAAATAAGACCAGCGATGCGTGTTACGGGCCGCAGCGTATTGCAACGAATGAACTTCAGGGTGTTTGCGGAAACCATTGAAACCTCGAGATCGCTCGGCCTGGACCAGATTTCGTTTCTGGGGGCCGACGTGTCGTCAACAGCTTTCAACCGGCCTGACCCCTGGGATGCTGATAAGACCGAGGGGATTTCCCTGACGGCCGATGAGACGGCTGAACTGGAAGAAATCTTGCGTGATTCCTTCGAATCACATCGTGCAAGCTATCAGTCAGGTTTCATTGCAGAAACGCCGGAGAAAATGTTGACCATCGTACAGCATTATCGGGCCTTGCTCGGACTCATGTCGTTTCCAAAAAAGCGGTGCAATGCCCCATGGGTTTCTGCTGTCGTTGAATCCAATGGTGATGTCATGCCATGCTTCTTTCATCCGCCCTATGGCAACATTCATCAGCATGATTTCAAAACAATTGTCAACAGCGCCGCAGCCAAAAATTTCAGGCGAGCACTGGATGTTAAGACGAATAAAATCTGCCAGCGTTGTGTGTGCTCGTTGCAGTTAAGCCCGATTCAGTCCGTATAATCCTATAGAGATAATTGTAGCCGTCGGCCCAAACCCGCTTTCGCTGAATTTCCTTTAATTCAAAACCGGCTTCATGGGAAATCTGATTAATCGAAGCAAGGTCACACACATCTGACAAGACCATGATAATTTGCGCATGGGTGTCTTGGAGTTGTTGAAACAACCGGCGGAAATAGAGGTGATTTTCGCCGCAATACCAGGCATGGTCCTGATCGGTGACTGGGGTTTTGGGATAATAAGGTGGATTGATAAATATCCAGTCTGCCCCGGCAGGTGAGAGGGCGTGAAACAGATCTGATTGTACTACCTGGATCGTCAGGTTATTTTGATTTGCGTTCAACCGGGTGTTGGCCACCGCTTGTGGACTGATATCAAGCGCGATGACTTGTGCGCCCTGGTGCGCGGCTGTAAGCGCCAATAAACCAGCGCCACACCCAACCTCTACCACACACTTCCCCTGTAAAGGAAGTGTTTGAATGTATTCTGTCAGAAAAGTGGAACTGAAAAACAACCCGGGATGAAATACACCGGGTTGTATGACGAGCCTGAGTTGACCAAAATGATAGTTCCTCGGTTTTGACAGGTACCACCGCACCAGACCAGGCAGGGGAGAGATGATTTTATGCAGCAATCGATTCATTATTCGGCATAAAATCCTTCGATCTCGGGTTGCCGATACCGAAGCCAATATTTCTGAAGAGCCTTTAGTTCGTAAGGATATCGATACATCCCCGTCCGGTATCGCAGTGAAGAGAGAACGCGCATCGTCTTTTTTTGAAAGGGTGTGATTTTGAAATCGGATACGGTAGGATACTGGGCATTTAGGACAGTTTCAAATCCCCTGATTTTATCAATCATTTCAGAGGTTAACCAGGGTGTCAGTGGATTTTTGCGCAGGTCGAAGTTTTGCCAGGCCGGATCGAGCCATTCCTGGAGGTGTTGGGGAAAGGCAAAGCCCGATCGTTTTGTCTCTTCATATAAGGCCGATCCTTCGGTAGGTACGGGGCTATAGACATAGATAATGATTTCAGTTTCGGGATTGATTTCCTTGATCTCCCGGATGAATGCGATGTCGCGATCGATTTGTTGCATCACAAGTTCCGGAGTGGCTGCTGGGAAACCCAGGACAAACGAGTACTCCGGGATGATGTCAAACTTCCTCATGCGGGCGGCAAAGCGCCTCATCTGCTCTATGGTTTGAGTGCCCCCCTTGTCCATCTGCTTGAGCAATTCGTCATTGCTGGTTTCAGCCCCGAAAAAAATCATCCGGCAACCGGACGTGCGCATCAACTCCAGGGACTCGTCTTTGTATTTGTCTACTGTATCAATTCTGCCTTCTCCCCACCAAATGATTTGTTCAGGTAGTATCAGGCGGGCAAACTCAACGGTGCGTTTTTCGCTGACGAAGAAATTATTGTCATGAAACTCAATCGCATTTGCCCCAAAGCGGTCAATCAGGTATTTGATGTCCTGATGAATGAGTGGTGCTGACTTTCCCTTCCACCGGGCATTGTACAACGGAACTACCGCACAAAATGAGCAGGTAAAAGGACAACCCATGCTGGAGTGATAGGCAGCGGTGCGACTGCCCAAAAATGTTTTGCCCAGGTATCGCTCCAGCGGATAAAACTCATTCAACTTGTCGTAAGGCAACTGGGGTAGCGAATCCTGATCCATCAATGGGGCAAGGGGCGTCTTGATGATTTTTCCTTCCCG
>DNZD01000245.1 GCA_003504855.1 Cytophagales bacterium | reverse complement strand
AGGATGCGATAAAACAACGTGTAAAAAGGTTTTACGATGGCGGGTATCCAATGCTGATACGATATCTGTAACGGCGTGTCTTCATGTGCGTCGTACACGACTTTGCGTCCAAATAATTTCAATGCAAGTCCTGCTACCAGCAACTCGGAGTCGTGCAGGTGAAACACGGAATCCTTCGGTTGCTTCAGCGACAACCTGAATATGTGCCACGGACAGCGCACCAACTGCTCCCACCCTTTCCGCGGAAGCGGCACATGCAATATCTGAACACCTTCCTGTGCGTAATCCTCCGTATGCGGAATAATCAACGTGACGGCATGCCCCGCTGACTTCAATGACCGCGCCTCTTTATGAAAGATGCGCGTGTCCCAAGGCTTGTGTCCCGCGTTGGCCAACATGACGATGTTGCGGCTCATAGGCGTATCCACGTCGGCGGGATCTGGTCCTTGGTGTTATATACCCGGCTCGGATATGATGGCTCTTTGCGTGTGGAGTAGTTGGTGCGGAACCATTGCTTCGGTGCAATCACCACACGATTGGATGTATCATTCAACCATGCCCCCCACCAGCTGAACGTGCTGTTGGCGATAACAGCATGGCGGCAGGCCGACATCAGCAACATATCTTTGTAGGATTGCTCACCATTGTTGTGCTTTACAAACACGGCAGACAGTCCGGTGAAGTTGGCCTCGCACCAAGCCGGATCATCGGAGAAGAAATAGAACGTCGGGTTCGGCACCTTTTCCCTGATCACAGCAATGGCTTTGTCGTAATACTCTTTTCCCAGCAGGCCAAAGAATCCCTGATAGTCCTGACTCGCGGCGTAGTCGCCACGGCGTACATGCACCGCTACGCTTTGCTCCTGGCTCATCCGGGCAGAGAGGTCGGCGTTGACCGAATCCAGCGCAGTAGCTGGTTGATATTGTTCGCGTATCAGTGCCGTGATGTTGGCAAAGTACTTTTCACTCTGCCAATAGCCACTGAGGTAGAGGTCGGATGGCAGTGATAGGAAATCCTCGAAGAAATGATAGTGCGGCTGAGAGAATACCTCCGGACAATGGAAATAGTTCTCACGCTTGTTGATGTACCTGATGATCGGATTCGATCCGGTGAATCGATGCACTTCAGCGCGGGTAGCTTCCGTGGCATCGATCCTGAACTTGTTCAATTCAAACTTCCGGTACGGATGTTTGGTATAGGTATAGAGGTCGAGGCGCAGTGCTGTCCGGTGGTGTTCGGCGAGGGCTTTGCCGGCGGCGTACTGAAAAAGCTGGTTACCCAGGCCACCCCGGAGTCGGACAATGATCATCTGCGCGCGATATTGATTATTATTGCGGACCAAAATTAACCGGATGGGCCTGAAACAAAAAATGAAGCAACAACCCGCATTGTACAATGCCTTGTTGTTCATTCTGAACCGGATTAACTACTTCGACCGGCAGTTCCATCGCCGGTTCGCCCGCTACACCCTCACCCCCTACTGGAAAGAACGGATCGCCACGGTGAAGGCCAGCAGCGACAATAACCGGATCAAGTACGTGGCCGATGCTGGCAAAATCTATCCCGACCACCAGGTGGCACACAACGGATTGAAGATTACGCTGGGCAGTTACTATGATTATGGCAACACGCACCTGTTGGTGGAGAACAGGGGCGTACATGAACCCCAGGAAGAATATGCATTCGAAGAAGTATTGAAGTCACTGCCGGCCGGAAGTTCCATGCTGGAGCTGGGCAGTTACTGGGCATTTTATTCCATGTGGTTTGCAAGCCGTGTACCTCAGAGCAAGTGCTTTATGGTGGAGCCCGACCCGCACAAGATGAATTTCGGCAAGCTCAACTTTAAGAAGAACAAACTCACCGGCACTTTTGACCTCGGCTTCATCTCCGACAAGGCCGACCTGAGATCTTCAGTGCCATTCTACTCGGTCGACTTCCTCATGACGAAGCACGGCATCACCCATCTCACCTTATTGCACTCCGACATTCAGGGTTATGAATTAAAGATGTTGGAGGGTGCGGAGGCTGCACTACAACATCAGGAGATTGACTACTTATTCATTTCAACTCACAGCAATCAACTGCATGCCGATTGCATCAGCCGGCTTCAGTCAAATGGCTACCGCATCGTATGTGATGCCAATCTCGATGAAAGTTATTCGGTTGATGGTTTGATTGTCGCCAAACGTCCCGGCGTGATCGGACCGGATCAGCTGGAAATATCCAAACGCACTAAGACGTCTTAGCAAGTCCTTTTTTGACAGCGAGGTAGTTGGCCGATTGAAATACCTCTAATCGTTCGTTGTAGGTCTCTATTCTCCGAAGACCATTCGATAGTATCCGGTACACATCAAAGTCGGCGGCGAAGAAATTCATGTAGTCCTTGAAGAACGTGCGGGAGTCAATGTTGCATCCGCCAAATTCGAACTGCACCATCTTCACGCGGCCAGACGAGAACATTTTCTGTCCACCGCGCAACACAGCCAACTCATGTCCTTCCACATCCAATTTCAGGAAGTCAATAAGGGCAATCCCATTTTGTTCACAAAACATGTCCAGGGTTGTGAGTTCGATGGTCTCGTGGTTGCTGAAATTAATGTTCCTGAACGCCAGGTCGCGCGGATAAACTGATGCCAGTCCGGAGCCATCGCGATCGGAATATAATTCCACCGAGTCCGGACGCTCTCCGAGTCCGAGGTTGATGAGGTGTATGCCTTCCTTGTGTTGGAGAAACTCCTGAAGATAGGCATATGTCTTTCGGGACGGCTCAAAGGCATACAATTGGAATGGTCGATCTCCAAACACCTCAACGATGCGTCGGCTGAACTCACCTTTATTGGCACCCACATCAAATAATACCAGCCCCTCTTTGGGACTGCGGAGATGATCTTTGACCCACGACAATGCCTCCAATTCGCCATTGTTCCGGTAATCGCTTGCCCTGCCGTAGTTCATGCCGCGCAACGCCGCCTTGTAGAGGCGTTCAAATACAAACTGCAAACCTTGCTTTCCCCAAATCATGGCACGACGGACGACTAATGTTTTGCAAATAAAGTATTTTGCAGCCAGATCATCATAACCATGGGTGTCATCATCCGACAAAGCATTGCTACCACCATCATTTCGTACGTCGGATTGATCATCGGTTATCTCAATTTATTGTACCTGTATCCGTTGTTTTTGTCTCCCGACCAGGTAGGACTCATGCGTACCGTTCAGGATGCGGCCATCCTCATGGCCCAGTTTGCCCAATTTGGTCTGGCCCAAAGTGTGATCCGCTACTTCCCACGCTTCCTCGGCGACAGCCGAAAGTCACAGACCTTCATCAACCTGATCATCGCCGCGGCAGTGGTGGCCTTTGGGTTCTTCCTGGTGGTGTACTTCCTGTTTGAACAGCCTATCCTCGGATACTTTCAGACCAACGCCCAGGAATTTGTACAGTATGCCAGCCTCGTCCTCTGGCTCGCCTTCATCACCGTGATGACAACGTTGATGGAAGTGTATTCCAGATCGCTGCTCCGAAACATCCTGCCCAACCTCCTCAAGGAAGTGATTGTGCGGCTACTGCTCGCCGTTGCCATTGTCGCGTATGCGCAAGGCTTCATCTCGTTCCCACAACTGGTGATGTCCACAGTACTGATCTACGTGGTATGCCTCCTGATCCTCATGGCTGCTCTCGCCCTGCAGGGACATCTTACTTTTTCTTTTGATACCAACGTGATCGAACCTTCCCTGCGCAAGGATATGATCCGTTTCAGTTTCCTGAGTTTTGCGGGCACGGCCGGATTAATCATTGTGGGCAAGGTGGATAGCATCATGGTCGCGGGGTTGTTGGGACTGGCACCCGTCGCGATCTACAGCATCGCATTCTACATGGCTACCGTCATTGAGATTCCCAAACGCGCCATGACGCAGGTGGCATCGCCGTTGATCTCCCGTGCGTTTGAAAAGAACGATATGGTGGAAGTGCAAAAGATCTATCACAAGACTGCCCTCAACCAATTCATCCTCGGCACACTCCTGCTGTTGGGTGTCGTGGCCAACCTCGACTCCATCTTTCACATCATGCCCAAAGGAGATATCTATGAAGCAGGTCGATATGTGGTAGTGGTCGTGGGGATTGGCAAGCTCGTGGATATGTTGTTCGGGCCCAGCAGTGAAATCATTGTGTATTCTAAGTACTATGCATTCAGTATTGTATTGATCCTGATCCTCGCTGTGGCACTGATCGTGGGAAATAACATCCTGATCCCGATGTATGGTATTCAGGGAGCTGCCCTGGGATCGGCACTGGCGTTTATCTTGTTCAACGCGGTGAAATTCGTCTTCATCTGGGCGAAGTTTCAGTTACAGCCGTTCTCAGTCGCATTCATTAAAGTGATCTTGATTACCTCCGTGGCGTGGTTTGCACAGGGGTTGATTCCTGCACTAAGCAATGTGTTTATCGACATCGCATTGCGGTCGGTAGTGATCACAATAGCTTATGGATTCCTGATCCTTGGATGGAATGTTTCACCGGATGCGAATGGTCTCGTAAAGACCCTCCTGAGTCAGGCCGGCATCGGCAAACGTCCATAACTACATTTTGGCTAAATTTCGATCATGAAGAAATCACAGCGCGCCCTGGTACTGGCACCCCACACCGACGACGGTGAACTGGGCTGCGGGGGCACGATCACCCGACTTATCGCCGAAGGCACAGCAGTTTATTATATCGCGTTCTCGCTGTGTCGGCGTTCGCTGCCCGCTCACCTCCCACCTGACACGCTCGAGAAGGAAGTGAAAGTGGCAACAAAGATCCTCGGCATCCCTTCTGAAAACCTCATCCTCCTCGACTACGATGTGCGTCGCTTCAAGGAGTTCCGCCAGGATATCCTCGAGGACATGATCAAAATCCGCACTCAGGTCAATCCCGATTTGGTATTCCTTCCCGCCAGCAGCGATATCCACCAGGATCATCAGGTGATTGCCGAAGAAGGACTGCGCGCCTTCAAGCAATCATCTGTATTGGGATATGAGTTGCCGTGGAACAACACTTCGTTCAACAACGGGTGCTTCATCAAACTGGAAGCTTCCCATGTAGACAACAAAATAAAAGCATTGGGTGCCTACGAAAGCCAGAAGCAGCGCACCTACTTCAACGACAACTTCATCCGCTCCCTCGCCACCGTACGCGGGGTGCAGATCAGCACACCGTACGCCGAAGCTTTTGAAGTACTCCGCTGGATAATTTGATTTCCATGAAGCGCATTACCCTCGATCAGGTCATCCAACTTTTCCCGCAAGGAAAGTTCATGGGCAACACCTCCGCCCACATCGACGGCGTGATCGGCATCGGTGAGGCACAAGGCATTGAAGCGGCCGGCAAAGCCAGTTGGGTCAATGACAAGAATGCGCCTGGTATCGCCCCGGTGTCGTTGCACCTGGGCTTGCTGATCCTCTCGCCCAAAGCCTACGAATACCTCAAGACATCACTCACCAACTTCCTGATCGTTGATAATCCGAGAGCGGTTTTCTTTCAGATGGTGAATGAATTGTTTCGTCCCGAGCGCAAGACCGGCATCGAAACAACGGCTGTGGTTCATCACAGCGCCACCATCGGCAATAACGTCTACATCGGCCATCACGTGGTGATCGAAGAGAATTGCGTGGTTGGCGATAATACCTCCATCCTGCACCACACGGTATTGCTTGCCGGCACACAGATCGGCAAGGACTGCATCATCGGCTGTCACAACACCATCGGCAATTATGGCTTCGGCTATGAGAAAGATGAAACTGGCGACTACGAAGTACTGCAACACCTGGGCAGGGTCATCATCCACGACCGGGTGGAAATTCACAACAACACGTGCATCGACCGCGGTGTGCTGACGGATACGGTCATCCACGAGAACGTGAAGATTGATAACCTTGTGCACATCGCCCACGGCGTAGTGATCGAACGCAACTCGCTTATCATCGCCAACGCACTCATCGGCGGCAGCACCCGCATCGGAGAAAACTCCTGGATCGCTCCTTCGGTCTCGGTGATCAACAAAGTAACCGTCGGCAAAAACACGATGACGGGCATCGGCGCGGTGATCGTAAAAAACACGGAAGAGAACCTCACCTACATCGGCAATCCTGCCATTCGCATGGACGAATACAAAAAGTGGTCGGAGGTGCGGAAGAAACTATTGGGCTGATCAGCCGAAGTTATCGATAATCTTTTCACAAATAAACCCTGCTGCCTTGCCGTCGCCGAAGATGGGCGGGTATTGCAGACCAGCACTTTGCTTGCGCAATTTCTGATAAGCATCGCGGATCTTCTTGCCATCCGAACCGGCCAATAAAGCGGTGCCGCTCTCAATCAACTCCACCCAGGGTGTTTCTTCCAGCATGATCACGCAGGGGCGATGGAAGTAGTACGCTTCCTTTTGCACGCCGCCGGAGTCGGTCATAATAATCTCAGCACTCTTCTCCAGCAGGATCATCTCCAGAAATGAAACCGCCGGAATGATCCGCAGGCGCGATGACTTTCTCACCTTATCAAATACGGCGCGATCGATTTGCGTCTCATACAACTTCATCGTGCGCGGATGCAGGGGGATCACCAGCGTGGTGTCTTCCTCCTCAGCGAGGGTGTGAAAGGTGGTGAAGAGTTGTGCCAGCACCGCAGGATCATCCACGTTACTGGGACGGTGCATGGTCACCAGGCTGAAGCTCTTGTTCTCAAGTTGAAGTTTGGTGAGAATATCTGAACGCCGGGCCGCTACAGAAGAAAAGTGCAGGCTGTTGTCGTACATGATGTCCCCACAGAAATAAATCTTTGGATTGTTAATGGTATAGGGCGCACGGTTGGTGGCACCAAAACCTTCACGGTACAAATTCTCCACGCCTCGCTGGGTCGGCACAAACACGAGGGTTGACAAGTGATCGCAGATGAGTCGGTTGATCTCTTCGGGGAAACCTTTGTTGTAGGACCGCACTCCGCCTTCCACATGAATCACCGGCAGGTGGATCTTCGCCGCTGCAATGGCAGCCGCCAACGTGGAGTTGGTGTCGCCGTACAACAGCAACGCATGGGGCTTCTCTTTCAATAATATCTCTTCGATGCCAACCATGATAGCCGACGTCTGCACGGCATGCGATCCGGAACCAGCACCGAGGTTATAGTCTTCTTTAGGCAATCCAAGTTCGTCGAAGAATACCTTCGACATACCTTCGTCGTAGTGCTGTCCCGTATGAACGATGATCTCCTGGATCTTGTCCGCAAACTGGGTGCGGATGGCGCGGTTCACCGCTGCAGCTTTGATGATCTGGGGACGCGCCCCTACTACCGTAACTAATTTGATCATGCGGTGATGCGATTCAGTTCGTCGGCCAGCTCGCCGGTGAGGTGTTTCCGTGAATACTGATCCACCTTCGATCCCTCAATCCGGAGTATGCCTGCCACAAACTGCTGGTGCAAGGTAATGAGATGCGCTTTCAATCCGGCGACATCGCCAAAGTCAAATGCCTTCCCCGCCCTGCTCTCTTCCACTACGCCGGCTGCGTCGCCGTCCAGCGGACCAATGCAAACAATGGGACGACCTGAAGCGAGGTATTCGTATAACTTGCCCGTGAGCACCCACTTCGAACCATCAAATACATCGATGGGCAATAACAACACCGGTGCTGCCTTCATGATGCGGATCACCTCGTTGTAGGGCACCTGGGAGACGAGGTTGAGGTTGCCGGACAGGCCAAACGCTTCAATGGAGTTCAATACTGGCGGATCAACACGTCCTACAAGTTTCAATTGCACGTTACCAGCAGGGTGTCCTTCCCACTTCAACTCACTGATTGCCTTCCACAAGGACTCCGGGTTGCGGCGAGTGAAGAAGGATCCCGTATGAACCAGGGCAAAAGTCTTGTCAACAGCAATCGGCTCAGTCGCAAAATCAGTCGTATCAAACCCATTGGCGATCACACGCACACGATGGGCGCTCTTACCTTCGAACTCCTGTTGAATAAACCTGCCCACCACGACTACCGACGACGCCTCCTTCAGCACAGCGAGTTCGAGTTCGCGGTGACGCGCATCGGCCATGGATGTTAACATGAGGTCCTTGTAGTAATCCATGGTCGTCCACGGATCACGGAAGTCAGCGAGCCAGGGCAGTTTCCTCTTCTTTGACACGCCGCGTGCTATCAGGTGCATGCTGTGCGGCGGACCTGTTGAAATGATGGCGTCAACTTTTTCCTTTTGCAGATAATCACTGAGGAAGGTGATGGATGGCTTGATCCAGAACCGCCGTGTATCGGGAATGAAGAAGTTGCCGCGGATCCAGAAAGAGATTTTTTCGGTGAGGCTACCTCCTGCCTTTTGTTTGAGGTTGGCGCGATTGACTTTCTTGCCTGACTTTCCCGTGAAGGCCTTGTACCATGCATAGGGTTCCCAGATGCGGCGGCGGATCACGGTAACATTGCCCGGTACCTGTTGCTCGAGGGCCGGATCGTGCTCTGGATACTCTCCATTAGATACGGTGTACACGATCGGCATCCAACCGAAGTCCTGGAGGTACTTCACGAACTTCAGCGTGCGCTGCACGGCAATCCCTCCTGCGGGCGGCCAGTAGTACGTGATGATGAGTACCTTCTTCATGGTCGCAAAAATACCCTTTTCAATCAATAGCGGATTGGCATTCCGGCAGAGTCCATCAACTTTTGTCCGCGGTACGCCACCTTGCCGTTCACGAGCACCAGTTCGATGCCATCGGAAAACTGGTTTGGATTGGCTACCGAAGCCTTGCCGTTGATGCGGATCGGATCGAATACGGTTATGTCTGCGTAAGCTCC
>DNZD01000195.1 GCA_003504855.1 Cytophagales bacterium | reverse complement strand
CCCACATGGCTGCATACAACACATCCGGATTCTTGGCATCCAATGCCAGATCAGAGCAACCTGTATTCTCGTTGAGGTGAAACACCAACTGCCAGGTTTTTCCACCGTCGGTGGTTTTATAAACACCCCGCTCCTTTTGCGGACCGGAGGCATGGCCCAGAGAAGCCACATATACAATATTGGTATCGGTTGGATGAACAATAACACGACTGATGCGCATCGTACTTTCCAGGCCCATATGTTTCCAGGTACGACCGCTATTAGACGATTTATACACACCATTACCGATGGCGTGTGCCGGACGGATGAGGAAAGTCTCACCGGTTCCTGCCCATACTTGTTTGGGGTTTGAAGGAGCAACTGCTAACGCACCAATGGACGAATCATCCATCTGATCGAAGATCGGGCGCCAATGGAAGCCCATATCATCTGTCTTCCAGATTCCACCTGAGGCAGCACCTACATACGCAACGTTGGGGTTACCGGGCTCGCCGGCAACAGCAATGGTACGGTTGCCATCCGGTCCGATGAACCTGAAACGCAGTTGTGAAAATGTTTTTGGGTCGGGGGCTTGGGCCTGGAGCGAATGAACCGAACAGGCGACCAAAAAAATCAGGAGCAGTTTTTTCATATAACCAAATTTATGAAAAAGAACCGCTCCTGATCATCAGGTCAGCATGTGGCCTAACCTGATTTGATGAGTGGACACTACGCTACCTGCACGGCAGGCGGTGCAACCGCCATCTTCTTGGGTTGGCTGCGTTTGAAATCCTTCTTGAGCAAGGTGGCAAACTCAGCCGCCAGTTTGCGGGTGCTGCGATCTATGATCTTCTTCACCCGTTTGTTGGCTTTGGGCAATTCAAGGGCACCCAATGATTGCTGAACTGAATCCTTCAACAAACTGCGCAGGGCTTTTTTGGATACTTTCTTAATGTCTTTTGTTTCCATGATGGTGAATGGTTTCCTATCAAAACTATATCTCCGGGAAGAGAAATGATAATTCGTTATTCCCAGGAATCACACAATCCATCCACAAAATCAACCACTTAATTCACAGCTACTTATGTTATTAGCTGTTGATAAGTTCACCCCAGAGTACCCCTATTCGTACCGCAAGGATGTCACCGGGTTGGAGGCAGCTGCTTTAATAGATTGGTAGGATACCGTAAGCCAGGCGATGGCAAGCGCAACCAGGCCACTGGCCACAAAGAGCCAGGGCGTAAGCTCAATCCGGTAACTAAAGTCAGCCAGCCACCAATCGGCCACATACCACCCCAGGCCAACGGCCGGGAGAATGGCGATGAGCACGAGGATGGTGAACTCCCGCGATAGCAGCAACGTGAGGCTTGCTGACGAAGCACCCAACGCTTTCCGAACGCCAATTTCTTTGGTGCGTTGTTCGGTGGTAAATGCAGCTAGCGCGAAGAGGCCAAGGCAGGCGATGAAAATCGCCAGACTGGAGAATACTGTGAAGATATTCTTCAACCGCATTTCGCTGCGAAACAACTCGTCAAAATCCTGGTCCATAAACGTATAGTCAAGGGGCTCACCCGGAGCAAGATTCTTCCACTGCTGTTCCACGCCGGCCACCACGGCCTGCACATCCCCTTCGTACCGGATTTGCAGGTTGCTGGCACGTTCAGTCAATCGAATTACCAACGGCCGCACCTTTGACTTCAGCGACTCGAAATTAAAGTCTTTCACCACCCCCACTATCCGCACTGGTATGGCCACGGGACCATTGAAGTCTGTGAGCTCTTCGCTCAGCGGATCCTCCAACCCAAACTCTCGCACCGCAGCTTCATTGATCACACAGGCGGTTGTATCGGTCTTGAAATCACGGCTGAACCAACGGCCCTGCTTCAATTCCAGTTTCAAAACGTCAAGGTGATCGAAGTCGGCTTCATATTTAGCCACCAGGTGATCGACATCCAGCCCTTCCTGACGAAACACGGTAATATTATCTACGCCCGGAAAACTGGAAGTAGAGTAACTTGATTTTACTACGCCTGGCAATGCATCCACCGCTACCTTGAACGCATCGCGGTTCTTATCCAGGCGACGGGCCGCTGATACAGCCAGTACATGCTCCTTGTCGAGGCCGAGGTTGCGGCTTTGCATATAGCTCAATTGCTGATACACCACAAGCGTTGCAATAATCAGAAATGTGGATACGGCAAACTGAACCACCACCAACGAACTGCGTACTCCCTGACTCTTCATGCCGGCTCGCACCTTTCCTTTTAAAACCTCTACCACATTAAAAGAAGTGAGGTATAAGGCCGGATAGCTGCCAGCCAGGAATCCGACGAGTATTACGATCAACAACACGGCGCCCATAAAGAGCGGGCTCCACAATGCCCCCAGGGTAAGCTGCTTGCCTGCGAGGGTATTAAAATAAGGCAACAAGAGAAAGCTAAGCGCAACGGCCAACACGACCGCCAATGCACTGTAGAGAAATGACTCCGCCAGGAACTGGGTGATCATCTGGCCCCTCAGGGAGCCAAGTGTCTTGCGCAACCCAACTTCCTTGGCCCTTCCTGCCGACTGTGCCGTGGACATATTCATGAAATTGATGCACGCCAGCAACAGGATAAATATGCCGATACCAGAAAAGATATATACATACCGGATGTCTCCTGAAGGTGTAATGTCGTCAGGCAGCCTGGCGTAGAGGTGAGAATCCGCAATCGGGTAGGCGAAATAACTATACTTGCCACCCTGCTTAATGAATTGTTCAAAGCTGATGCCCAATCCGTTCTTTAGCTCGTCACCAACATTCTTAATCACCAGCTTCTCCAGCCCCTGATTAATATCTTCCAGGCGGGTAGCCGGCGTCTTAGTTACGTAAGTCTGAATGCTGTTACCTGTCCATCCGGGCCAAAAGTCCTTTTCACCAGTCAGGTAGGAAATAAGCGCCTGGTAGGTCATGTGCGAATTGCGCGGTGCGTTTTCAACCACACCGGTTACCTTACAGGGCCACTTTCTATTTCCAATCACAATGATTTTACCCATCGGATCTTCCGTACCAAAATACTTGACAGCCAATGCCTCGGTAATAACGACAGAATTAATTTCCCGTAACGCCGTCTTGCGATCACCCTGCAGCAGCTTGAAGCTGAAGAAGTCAAAGAAATTGGAGTCGGCATAAAACACCTTGGACTCTGCGAAAATTTTGTCCTCATAACGAAATGTAAGAGTCGATCCGTTGCCCGGGAAAACGCGAACGAAAGATTCGATACCCGGAATCTCCGCCTTCATCGCCGGCCCCAACGGCATACACGAATTGGTAGTCAGAAACTCCTGCCCGGACATCCGACCATCCAGGGCCACCCGGTAAATATTCTCATGTCCCTGCAAAAAACGATCATAGCTAAGTTCATCCACCACATATACCGTGATCAACAAACAGCATGTCATGCCCATAACAAGGCCTGTGATGTTGATAAAGGAAAACAGCTTATGCTTAAGGATGTTGCGGATAGCAATGCGTAGGTAATTCTTCAGCATATCGGGGGTTATTTGATTCTTTTGAACTTAGACGCAGCATCCAGCGCAGACGTTGCACCCGCGCCGGATTGCTGATCTATTTTCTATTCATAGCGGAGGGACTTTACCGGATTGGCAGCAGCTGCCTTGAGGGACTGCACACTCACCGTAAGCCAGGCAATAACCACAGCGGTTAAGCCGCTCAATACAAACACCAGGGGACTGATTTCAATCCGGTACACAAAGCCGGTGAGCCAGGTATCAGAAACATACCAGCCCAGTAAGGCAGCCGGCACAAAAGCAATGATAACCAACCGGATGAATTCGCCTGACATCAGCAGGTTGAGGCTCACGGTAGAAGCACAAAGCGACTTGCGGATACCCATTTCCTTGGTGCGTTGCTCGGCCGTGAAGGCAGCCAGGGCAAATAAACCCAAACAGGCGATGAGAATGGCAAGGCCGGAGAATACACTGAACAACTGCCCCATGCGCTGTTCGCTGCGGAACAAACGATCAAAGTTCTGATCCATGAAGGAGTACTCAAACGGCTCAT
>DNZD01000256.1 GCA_003504855.1 Cytophagales bacterium | reverse complement strand
TTGCGGGTTTGTGTGGTGCTGGGTGTGAAGCGCGACCTGTCCTTTTCAGGCAAGGAATGAGTAACAATTGCCGGGCTTATTACAGGCTGGGCTTTCTGCTTTGCTAATTCTTCCTTGAGCTTTTCAGCAGTGGTGCGTATAGCATCTGATTCGTTTTTCAGATTTTCATACCTGCGTTGAACCTGCTGCAACTCCTGCTCCAGGGTAGACACCTGCCGCTTTGCTTCGCTCAGGAGCGGCTCCGTAACTTTTTTTACTTGTGCCAACAGCGAAACCTCACGCTGCCATTCAGCTACATGTCGACGGGCATCCTGATTTTCCTTTTCCAGCAGGCGTACCTGGCTTTCCAGGCCGTGACGTTCCCGGCGCAGTCCGTTCATTTGCTCCCGAAGAAACAAGAATGTCTTTTCGTTCATAAGCCAGGAGCCGACGATTCCTATCAAGAATGCAAGAAGAATCATGCCCAGCACTTCCAGATTGGCGGCAAGGGCACATAAGTGCCGCACCTGACACAGATACCACTGCGAAAAGAAAACGCAAAGGAGAAGAAAACCCGTAATGAGTGCGTAAACGGCTTTCATAACTTCCGGCAATGGCCATGTGAAGGTACGGTTTCCCGGTCGCTACCCAAAAAAGTGCGCCCTGAGGTGCAACCCTTCTCCAGGATGCTTCGTCTTATACATAATTCACTTAGGTATTATCCATGCATTCACCTGAACTCCTCAAAGGCACCTTGCAGACCATTGTTCTCAAGGTATTAAAAGACCGGGGCCGCATGTACGGTTACGAAATAACCAATTGCGTCCGCGAATTATCCGACAGCAGACTTCAACTGACCGAAGGAGCCCTGTATCCGACCCTGCATAAACTGGAAGCGGAGGGTTTTCTCAAGACCGAAACCATCATGATCGGAAAGCGCGTTCGCAAGTACTATTCGCTCACCGCCGAGGGGCGCGCCTCCACGCGTGAACGCGTTTCAGAATTTGTTGACTTCATCAGAACCATGTCTAATGTGCTGCAAGTGGAATTGGGGTAATGGCGTTGTCTTCCGAACATATTGATTTTATTATCAAAGACCTCAACTACCGGGGTATCATCATTGAGGAGATTGAAGCAGAAATATTGGATCATGTTTGCTCCGCGGTTGAAGACCGGATGAATCAGGGTGAAAAATTTCAGGATGCATATGATCGTGTTGTCCGTGCATTTGGTCAAACGCGGGGATTATTAGACACACAGCAGAAAGTGTTGGAGGCCGAACATCAAAATAAACCAGGAAGAATGATCAAGAATTTTATCACCATCGGGTTGCGCAATGTTCGCAAACAGGGTTTTTACTCATTCATCAATATCACCGGTCTGGCCGTGGGGCTTGCGGCTTGTCTGGTTATTACACTTTTCATTATCGATGAGCTGAGCTATGATAAGTACAACACCAGGGCGGATCGGATTTATCGGGTGAATAACGAAATCAAATTCGCCGAGAACTATTATCACATCACCTCAAGTTCGGCTCCCACGGCGCATGCGCTGCAACAAGACTATCCAGAGATCGAGGCCACCGTGCGCTTTCGGAGTTACGGATCCTACCTGGTTCGGCCGGAACAGGCAACCGAGAGCATTAAGGAAAATCGCGTAATCTGGACCGACAGCTCATTCTTCCGCATCTTTTCGGTGAATGTTCTCGAGGGAGATGCCAGAACTGCGCTGGCCCAACCGGCGAGTATTGCCATCAGCAATAGCCTGGCCCAGAAGTATTTTCCAAATGAATCCGCACTTGGTCAATCTTTGTTGCTGGACGAAAGGTATAATGCCAAAATCACCGCCGTATTCGAGGACATGCCCCGGGCTTCGCATTTTCATTTCGACATTCTCATAGCGATGGTGGGCGACTGGCCTGTGGCGCAGGAAGCGCAATCAACCGTATTCCTGAGCAACAACTTTCAAACCTATTTGCTCCTGAAAGAAGGGGTCAGTGGCCGGTCCCTGGAGGAAAAGCTTCCTGGATTTCTGGACAAGTATGTCGGTCCCCAGATTGCCCAGATATTCGGAAAGGGCTTTACCATGAAGCAATTCGAAGAATCAGGTAACAAGTATCAAATGACGCTTATGCCCCTGTTGGATATTCACCTGCACTCCGATCTCAAAGGGGAGCTGGAAGCCAACGGAAGTGTCACTTATGTTTATCTGCTAACTGCAGTGGCCCTTTTCATTTTGACTATTGCGTGCATCAATTTTATGAACCTGTCTACTGCACGTTCAAGCAACCGCGCTAAAGAAGTTGGGGTTCGCAAAGTCATGGGGTCGATGCGTTCTCATCTCGTGCGCCAGTTCCTTACGGAATCAACACTAATCACCTTGTTTGCCTTCGTGGTTGCTGTTGGGCTCGCCTACCTTATACTTCCATTCTTTAATGACCTTGCGCTTAAGCAACTCGAAATCCCCTTTCAAAGTCCGTTCTTCTATCTAGCTCTTCTTCTTGGTGTCATTCTGGTGGGGCTTATGGCCGGTCTGTATCCGTCCTTTATTCTGTCGGCATTCAACCCGGCCCAGGTGCTCAAGGGCACGCTGGCGAAAGGGTCCAGAAGCGGTATGGTCAGAAGTTCGCTCGTCGTCTTTCAATTCGTCATTTCTATCTTTCTCATTATCGGCGCTATCACCATTCAGCGTCAGCTAACATATATTCAGAACAAGAAGCTTGGATTCGAAAAGAATCAGGTATTGGTGGTGCACGATGCCTACGCGCTTCGGCCTAACGTGGAGGTTTTTAAACAGGCGGTAAAATCTATCGCCGGTGTTGAAAACTGCACCGTCTCCGGCTTTCTTCCTGTTGAGAATTCAGATGTTTCCCGCAACGACAACAGTTTTTGGAAAGAAGGTAATACACCCGCGACTGAAAATCTGGTAAGCATCCAGGACTGGCGGGTTGACAATGATTACGTGCAAACGTTGGGCATGAAAATGAAGTTGGGGCGATCATTCTCACCGGAATTTCCATCAGATTCCGATGCCGTGGTGCTCAATGAAGCTGCGGTGGCCCAGTTCGGCTTGGGTGAAAATCCAATTGGCCAACGCATCGCCACATTCAAAGCCCAACGCCCAGACGGCTCGCCCGATCCAACCAAATTATCCACATGGACCGTCATTGGTGTGGTCGAGAACTTTCACTTTTCCACCATGCGTGAAGGCATCACTGCATTGGGTTTGTTCTTGCGCAGAAGCGACGGTTTTGTTAGCATTCGCTTTCAGGGAAAGGATACCCAGTCAATAATCAATGAGGTTGAGTCTGCGTGGAAGCGACTGGCCCCTGGAAAACCATTTCAATATGGATTCCTCGACGACGATTTCGGAAAAATGTATGCCAATGAGCAGCGTCTTGGCAAAATCTTTGGGCTGTTCGCTGGCCTTGCCATTTTAATTGCTTGTCTTGGTTTGTTTGCTCTAACTTCATTTACAGCTGAGCAGCGAACCAAGGAAATTGGTATCCGAAAGGTTCTCGGTGCTTCAGTGCCAAGTATTGTACTGCTACTCTCCCGTGAATTTGGCAAGCTGATCCTTATCGCTTTTCTCCTCGCTGCTCCCCTGGCATGGTATGGCGTTGATTGGTGGCTGAACCGCTATACCTATAAAGCAGAAATCGGTATGGGTGTTTATTTCATCGCTGGCCTCACCGCCTTTGCTGTTGCGTTGATCACTATGGGTTATCAATCCATCCGGGCAGCTTCTAACAATCCGGTAAAATCACTGCGAAGTGAATAATCACTTAATGTTCCGGAGAAGTTTTTCATAGAACCAGATTGCACTGCGGTAGCTTTCCAGGCTTACGCGCTCATCTATACCATGAAATCCAATTGGATCCATCATGGGGCTAAATTTGATAATGCCTTTGGAAACTCCACCAAAGTAGCGGGAGTCTGTGCCGCCCACCAGGAGGAAAGGTGAAGTAATGGTCCCAGGAAAAGTACGTCGTATGGCTTCGTTTACAGTAGCATAAGCAAAGCTGTTGACTGGTGTTACCTCCGATGCCTCGGAGATAAATCCACTGGCCACTTCTATGTTGATGCGGTCGTCATTGATTATTTCCTTAACTCGGTCAATTACAAACTGACCACCATCGCCGGGCAGCAGGCGGAAGTTGACGGTAACTTTCGCCACGGTTGGAATGACATTGTCTTTAACACCCGCTTTGAAAATAGTGGGAACAAAGGTTGTGCGAACAAATGCATTTCCAGAAGGGCTCTTCTCATAAATCCCCTTAATCACACTTTGGAACAACCAGGGATTGGCAAATACCAACTTGTTGGCGAATGGCATCTCCGGTCCGAGGTGTTCCATAAATCCGATCGTGGACTCGGCGAGTCGGCTTTCGAAGGGCGCCTGCTGCAGCCGGACAAGTGCATTGGCAAGAATATCAATCGATGTCTCTTTGTCGGGCATAGATGAATGTCCTCCGGGTTTTTCTACTATCAATTCGAGCGAGAGATAGCCCTTCTCTGAGGTTCCAATTAACGCTATCTGTTGGGTCATGCCTGGAACCTTGTCCTTCGTGATGATGCCCCCTTCGTCCAAAACAAGATCTGCTTGTACACCGCGAGCCTTTAACAGTGCAGCCATGGCCTGAGCTCCCTTACCCCCCATCTCTTCATCATGTCCAAAGGCAAAATAGATGGTTCGCTCCGGTTGAAATTTTTCTTCCAGTAGTTTCTCTGCCGATTCCATGATGCTGATCAGGTTGATCTTATCGTCTGTAGTTCCCCGTCCCCAGATATAATTGTCCTTCACAACTCCTTCAAAGGGATCCACGGTCCACATCTTTCTGGTTTCTTCCTCAATAGGAACTACATCCTGATGTGCCATCATTACAATGGGTGCCAGCGACGGGTTCCTTCCTTCCCAGGAATAAAGCAAACTGTACCGACCCACCCGCTCATATTTCAGGTTGGCATGCACACGCGGGTAGGTTGTCTTCAGGAAGCGATGAAATCCAAAAAACTGAGCCGTATCCAATCGGGTACTGTCGCCAAATGAAATAGTGCGGTAATGAATGGCATTTTGAAAATGGCGCACAGCCACTCCCGATATTTCCGGAGCAGGCTCTGCTTCAATCGCCAGTTGTTTTGATTTGAATTGGAGGGTGTTGAATACCAATACTGCGGCCAGCAACAACAGCACGACCACCAAACCAAGCAGAACCTTCTTCACCATACAAGTTTATTTATATCGCTTGCCCTTCTTCATGACTATGTCGACGCGCTGCAGCAAGTCAATGTTGCGGAGGATGTCTCCCTTTACAGCAATGATGTCCGCATATTTTCCTTCCGTTACGGTTCCAAAATCTTTGTCGGCGCCCATCGCAACTGCGGGCCAGTATGTTGCCGCACGGATGGTGTACATCGGATCAAAGCCCAGACGGTTGACCCAAACATCCAATTCATTCCAGGTACTTTGGCTGTGAAACTTCATAGGGATGCCACTATCGGTTCCCACCAACAACACTACACCTGCCTCTTTTAGCTGCTTAATCTTCCTCTCAAGTGTTGGTTTCCGGATCGGATTGAGTTGATAGTACGAAAGCTGTCCGGGCTTCCGGATAGACGCCTTAATGTCTTTAACAATAGAGTCTGGCATATCCAATTGCCAGCTGTTGTTGTCCAGGTGTTCAGGGTTGTCTCTAACGGCTTCAAAGTTATATAGTCCTTCTATAGTAGGCGTCCAGAACAAAGGACCAAGGCTCATCTGTGCCGTGCGTTCTTTTATCATGGCCATGATATCTTCTGGATATTCCGGTGCCGAAGCCAGGCCCGTATGCTCAAAGCAATCTACGCCGGCTTTTAATCCAATTCTGATTTCTTCCGGCCGGTGCGAATGGCCTACCACCTTGAGTTTGTTCTTGTGCGCCTCGTCGACCACTGCGGTTACTTCCGCCAGGGTCATTTGGTCCTGATCTATCAATTTGATCACGTTTACACCGGCCTTCGCCAGTTGTTTCACTTTGGCACGCGCGTCAACCTCACCGGTTACGCCCCAACGAAAAGCTTCTGTTCCCGGATAGGGCGCATGTTGAATGAAAGGACCAGACATGTACATAGTAGGTCCAGGCAATTCTCCTTTGTTTATCCTGTCGCGAACTGAAATACTGGCTTCCAGCGGACCACCAAGATCTCGTGCACTCGTCACCCCCGCCATCAATAGCTGATGCGCTGATGCCGGCATGATAATATTTTTGGCCGCACCCAGGTATTTCTTGTCCCAATGCGTATAGTCGCTGTGACCATTGATATACAGGTGCACGTGCATATCCCAAAGTCCGGGCATCACACTCATGCCTTCCGTTGAAATTACTTCTGCCCCGGCGGGTACCTCGAGGGTGCCCACCTGTCCTATCGCCTTGATGCGCTCACCCTCAATAATTATGACGCTATTCAATAATGGCTTTCCGCCAAATCCATCGATAAGGGTTCC
>DNZD01000027.1 GCA_003504855.1 Cytophagales bacterium | reverse complement strand
ATGGCACCCATCAGGATACCTATGAAGCCTATCGCGTTGGCGGAAGCCTGGAAAAGGTCATTGCCGGTACGAGGGAGATTCTCAAAGCGCGGGAGGCATTGAAGTCAGCAACGCCCCATGTGGTATTTCAATTTCTGGTGGTGCGTCCCAATGAACATCAGGTTCCAGAAGTTTATGCGCTGGCCAAAGAACTCGGAGTTGATCGTGTTGCGCTGAAGACGGCGCAGATTTATGATTATCAGAATGGATCGGATTTAATGCCATTGAACGATACCTATTCCCGGTACCGCAAACTTGCTAATGGAACGTATGCCATCAAGAATGATTGGTTAAATCATTGCTGGAAGATGTGGCAAAGTTGTGTGATTACCTGGGACGGAAAGGTGGTGCCTTGCTGTTTTGATAAGGATGCACAGCATGTCATGGGAGATCTTTCTAAACAACCCTTTCGGGAAATCTGGACAGGTACCGGGTATCAGCAATTCCGGCAAACCTTATTCAGTTCGCGCAGTGAAATTGACATGTGCCGTAATTGTACAGAGGGGACGCAGGTGTGGGCTTGATTACCTCCCGGCGGAAGTAAGTTTCTCATCTATCTCCCCGCATTTTCCACAACCCGAGGCACAGGTATGCTTAGCCTGAAAGCTGCGATAGATCACCCGGCCTATGTAGCTGATGGCGACCAGAAAAACGAGTCCGATAATGATCTCCTGAATCATGGGTGCAAGGTACAACAGATAGACTAACCGCAATGATTAGAAAATAATTCCCGTTGTCCGGAACCGGACGGCGTGTGCCAATTGTGGACAAGAAGAAATGTAGAGAGTGCCCTTTTCATGCCGTTTTAAGGCCTGGCTGAATGGCACTGTAATTGGCAAGGGTATGTGCAATCCTTACTGATATGATTAAGAATTATTTCACGATAGCCTGGCGTGGGCTTACCCGGAACAAGTCATACGCCTTCATCAACATGGCAGGTTTGGGGCTGGGTATTACTACCTGTTTGATCATTTTTCTGGTGATTCGCCATGAAATGAGTTTTGATAGCGGGTTTGCCCATGGCGACCGGATATATCGGGTGGTGAACCAAAGCACAAATGCCTCCGGTGAATCCAAAAGCGGCGTAACGCCCTATCCGCTTGGCCCAACCCTGAAACAGGAGTTTCCCGAACTGCTGTCAACAGGATTCCATTTTCAATATCAGTCGCTGGTATCGGTGCAGGGTGTGAAGAGTTATCAGGAGAATATAGTTTTCGCAGATTCATCGTTTTTCGATGTATTTAGTTTCTCGGTCACTGGAAATCCACGCAAAGAATTGGCACAACCAGGAAAGATTTTCATCACCCGGGCGATGGATGAAAAACTCAACCACCCCAAAACCATCCGACTCGGTAACCTGATAGACATGGAAGTAGTGGGTCTCATCGATTTGCCTAAGACTCCATCTCATATTGCTGTCAATATGGTGGCTTCTTTGCCGACGCTTACACCTGACCTCGCTGAAAAATACCTCAATTTTGAATTGACCAACTGGGGACTTAATTCGGCGGGGTTTTCTTATGTGCTGCTTCCAGAAAGTGTTACCCCAGCTTCTTTGGAGGAGAAATTCCCGGCATTGATCAACAAATATTACAAACCTGACAAGGCAGCTCATCAGCGGTTTACCCTGCAACCACTTTCCGATATTCACTTCAATACCGAGTACAGTGAGAACCCGGGTACCGCCTCGGTATCCAATAATATATTGATCGTGCTGGGTGCCGTGGGCTTGTTTATTCTGGTGATTGCATGCGTGAACTTTATTAATCTGTCCACTGCCCTGGCGGTGCGCAAAGCCAAGGAAGTGGGCGTGCGGAAGACGTTAGGTGCGCAACAGGGGCAATTAGCTGTTCAGTACCTTAGTGAGGCCTTCATGCTCACATTGGTGGCTGGGTTGCTTTCTCTTGGCGCTGCTGAATGGCTCGCACCCTGGATGGGGCAGTTTTTGGAAAAGGACATTGCCATGAACCTGGCCGGGTCATGGGATGTGATAGGATTTATGGTGTTGTTGGTTGGGGGCACCGCCTTGTTGTCAGGATTGTATCCGGCACTTGTATTGTCGCGGTTCAATCCGGTTCAGGCATTGAAAAGCCGCCTTTCACAATCCATCAGTTCAGGTGTTTCGCTGCGCAAGTTGCTGGTGGTGTTTCAATTCTTTATAGCTCAGGTTTTGATCATCTCAACCCTCGTAGTCGCCAGCCAGCTTTCGTTTTTCAGAAACAAATCGCTGGGATTTGTCAAAGAGGCCGTGGTGAATGTTAGCATGCCTGAGAACAAGCCTGAGCTATTGGAGTCGTTCCGTAACCGGTTGGCGTCTAACCCTGCCATCCGCGATGTATCGTTTTCGCTGGGCGCACCGATTGCCGACAATAACTTTGGCACTAACATGTTTTTACCGGACAAGCCCGATGAGTCTTTTTCGGTGAGCATTAAACCGGTAGACCGCCACTATAAGGATGTGTATGGCCTGGAGCTGATAGCTGGGCGGTGGTTTGAGGAGGGGGAAGAGAAGATGGCCAACGGAGAAGAACCGCAGTTTACATTTATCGTGAATGAAACAGCCGTAAAAACACTTGGATTTTCTTCACCGGAGGAGATTCTCGGTAAACAGATTACCACTGGACTTAACCATTCAACAGCTGCAGTGGTAGGTGTCGTTGCGGATTTTCATACCGCCTCGCTGAAAAACAAAATGAACCCGGTTATCCTGCTATCATTTACTCCCTTTTATTATGATGCGGGCATCAAAATATCCGGTGATGACCTGGGCGGCACCATGAAGTTCATTGAAGAAACCTGGCAAGGCTTATTTCCGGATTATCTCATTCAATCCACCATTCTCGATCAATATGTGGACCGCCTGTATCGTCAGGAGGATAAGATGTTTCGACTTTTTGAGATTTTCGCCGGCATTGCGATTTTCATTGGTTGTCTGGGTTTGTATGGACTGGCATCTTTCCTCGCCAACCAAAAGACCAAAGAGGTGGCTATCCGCAAGACACTAGGAGCCTCGGTAACGCAGATTGTTACACTGTTTTCGCGTGAGTTTGTTGTGTTGGTATTTGTTGCCTTCCTGCTCGCCGCACCGGTGACGTGGTATGCCATGTCCGGGTGGCTGGCGGAATTTGCGTTCCGCGTGGAGCTGGGATGGGTCGTCTTCGTGGCAGGAGTTGGTTTTACCCTCATTATTTCTTTTGCTACCGTCGGCTACCGTTCATTGCGCGCAGCAGTGGCCAATCCGGTGGATGCCCTTAAGGCAGACTAAAACTTTTTCATCCCACTACGCATCATAAAAAGTATGATCAGAAATTACTTGACCACTGCTTTGCGCGCCCTCTGGCGATCCAAGAGCAGCACATTGATTAATATCTCGGGTCTGACCCTGGGGATAACGGCAAGCCTCATATTATTTCTTTTGGTGCGTGACCAGGAAGGTTACGACAATTATCATATCAACCGGGACCGGGTATTCCGGGTAGTGTCCAGTAGCCTGGGCAACGAGGGCAGAAACTACTCCGCCGGCGTTCCGGCGGTTTTGCCTGAAGCAGTACGGACTGACTTTCCCGAGGCAGAGCAAGTTGTGTTTACATCCTTTCGGTCTGGAGGGCTGGTAACGATTCCCGTCGGACAGGATGAATCGAAGAAGTTTGACGGCCGTCGACTGGTATATACCCAGCCGGCCGTGTTCCAGCTATTTGACCGAACCATAACCGGTGGGACGGCAGCAGCATTAAATGATCCCAACAATGCATTGATTTCATATCGTGCTGCGGAGCAATATTTTGGTCAAACGGATGTAATAGGCAAGACACTCATTTTTGAGGGGCATGATTTTAAGGTCGCTGGCCTGGTGAGTGATCCGCCCGCCAATACTGATTTTGGGTTCGATGTATTCCTTTCCTATGTCACCATCCGACAGAAGCAGGAGGAGAATGGATGGAATAGTATCTGGAGTGATGAGCAATGCTACGTGTTATTGCGGCCGGATGCATCAATCGAGGCATTCAGTGGTCGTTTTCCGGCTTTTGCCACCAAGTACCACGGCAAAAACATAGAGGACCGGCAATATTCCCTGCAACCCCTCGCCGACATTCATTTTGATGAACGCTATGGCAACTATAACTACAGCACCACCAGTCGTGAAATGCTGCTCGCCCTTTCGATCATTGGCATCTTTCTCGTGTTGACGGCCTGCATTAATTTCATCAACCTGGTAACGGCCGAGTCGATCAAACGCTCCAAAGAAGTGGGCATTCGCAAAACGCTGGGAAGCTCACGAGGCCAGTTGATGGTACAGTTTCTTGGTGAGTCCGGACTTGTGACGCTGATTGCGGTGGGGTTGTCCCTGGCGGTAGCCCAGATGGTTCTTGGATTTTTGAATCCCTTTTTGGGGATGTCCCTTCACCTGAATTTTCTCAGCGACGCCGGCCTGTGGATATTCCTCGGCCTGGTAACCATTGGGGTGGGATTGCTTTCTGGTATTTATCCGGCTCTGGTGGTGTCCGGCTTCAAACCCATATTTGCCATTAAGAACCAGATCAATGATCGCAATTCGTCTGGCTTTCAACTGCGCCGCGGATTGGTGGTATTTCAGTTTTTTATCTCCCAACTGTTCATCATGGGTACGTTGGTGCTGATCAACCAGATGAACTACTTCCAAAGCAAGGACCTGGGCTTCAGCAAAGATGCTATTGTTACGATCCCGGTTCCAGAGAATGAGCGACTGGGATTTACTGATGGAACGTCGAAGATGAAAACCCTGCGTGAAGAAGTGCAGGGATTAGCCGGGGTGCTGCACACCAGCCTGAGTAACACCCCACCTTCATCGGGCAGTGTTTCCTCTACCGACTTTAACATCGAAGGAAATGATCAGTCCTTTGGCACCCAGGTTAAGGTTGTCGATGGCAATTACATTGATCTGTATGGACTCAGGCTGGTGGCCGGAAAGAACTTGCCGGACCTGGATACCGCCCGCGGTTTTGTAGTGAATGAAAAACTGGCGACCATGGTAGGATATGATAATCCGGCAGATATCATCGGCAAGCGCATCAAGATGTGGGGCAAGACCCTGCCGGTAGAGGGCGTGGTGCAGAATTTTCATACAATGTCCCTGCATGAGCCTGTGGAAGCCACCATCCTGCTTAACCGGGTACGGAGTTATTCTTTACTATCGGTGAAATTGAGTGGTGGAGATTGGCCATCCACGCTCAAGGCGATCCAGTTAAAGTGGGAAGCCTTGTATCCGGAAGCGATTTATTCCTATAAATTTCTCGATGAAGAGATCCGTGAATTCTATGACCGCGAATCGAAGATGTCTACGCTGCTGACCCTGTTCACCACGGTGGCCATTTTTATTGGATGTTTGGGATTATTTGGCCTGGCCACCTTCATGGCCAACCAGAAGACCAAGGAAATAGGGGTCCGCAAGGTACTGGGAGCCTCAGCAGAGAGCATAGTCCTGTTGTTTTCACGGGAATATGTTATACTGATTTTTGTGGGCTTTGCATTGGCCGCGCCGGTAGCGTGGTACCTGATGAATGAGTGGCTGAATGGATTTGCCTACAAGATTACGATTGGACCAGGCGTGTTTATGGCTGGTATAGGCTTGACCATTTTCATTGCGATGGCAACCGTTGGTTACCG
>DNZD01000126.1 GCA_003504855.1 Cytophagales bacterium | reverse complement strand
GCCTCATCGATGGCCACCAACGACACCTTCATTTTCTTAAACCGCTCCAGAAACATCTCCGTCTTCAGTCGCTCGGGTGACACGTATAAGAATTTGAACTTCCCATACACCGCATTGTCGAGCGCGATGTCAATTTCATTTCTTCCCATGCCGGAATAGACTGCCAGTGCCGGAATATTTCTGGCCTTCAATTGCTGAACCTGGTCCTGCATCAAAGCGATTAATGGACTAACGACGATGGCAATTCCTTCCAACATCAGTCCGGGTACCTGAAAGCATACTGACTTGCCACCGCCGGTAGGCAATAGTGCAAGCACATCCTTCCCTTCAACGGCAGCCTGAATAATTTCCCGCTGGGGCAAACGAAAATGATCGTGCCCCCAATATTGCTTCAGGATGGATTCCGGCGATACCAAGAATAGAAAGTTTATTTACCAGCTTAGTGGCTGCTTGTTCAAAAAAGAAGCAACACCCTTTTTACAGTCATCGGTACCGCGTGCGATGGCATTCTCTTTTGCGGCTCGCTCCAGTGCTTCCTCCAATGGGTAATTCTGTACTTCGTCAATCAATCTTCGTGTAAGCTGGAGGGATGCTGCGGATACATTTTTGATTAAAGACGCTGCCAGTTGACGTACGGAGGTGGAAAGTTTTTCAGGAGCCACCACTTCGGTAATCAATCCCATTTGGTGTGCCTCTGCTGCTGCCACCAGCTTTCCGGTAAGCAACAGTTGACGGGCGCGCGCCTCGCCGATCTTGCGAATCAGGAATACAGAAACCAACGCAGGAACAAAACCAATCCGCACCTCGGTATATCCAAACTTCGCGTCCGGTACGGTGAAAGCAAAGTCACAGACCGTCATCAATCCACAGCCACCGGCGATGGCAGAGCCCTGCACCTCTGCAATGATTACTTTTTTCAACCGATACATGAGCAACAGCAAATCGCGAAGACGCCGGGAGTCTTCCAGGTTTTCATCAACCGTAAACTGTTGCAACTGCTGTAAGTAACCCAGGTCAGCGCCGGAACAAAAAGCCTCCCCTTCAGCACGAAGTACAATAACCTTACACCGGTCATCCTGCTCAGCCCGGAGAAAGATTTCATGTAATGTCTGAATAAGCCCAGGACTCAGCGCATTTCGCTTTTCCGGACGGTTCAGGGTGATGGTGCCGATCCGATCCGTTACCTCATATTCTACAACTGCCATACTGGAAAGATACTAAAATTGCCCCATCACCACCGGAGTACCAGGGCCCCGCGGTCCCTGACGGCATACACCGGCATGCGAGCGGTCGCCTGCTTCGCCAGCCGTGCTACACGAGACTTATAGTTGCTGGCATCCAGCACCACCAGTGCAGAATCGATACATTGCTTAAGTGGTGCCAATGAGTTTAAAGCATTGTTACTGACGATAACCGCATCCACAGGCAACCGGGCGGGAAGTTGATAGTCAGGCGAACCAATCCAAACGAAAACCTTGCCTCCAAAACTAATAAACTGTAGTCCGTGAGGTTTGGGTTCTTCCAGAGGTAGGCGCTTAACGGACTTCACCTGCTCTTGTAAGTGGGCAGGGTCAATAGTAAATCTGATGCGTGTAGCATCCAACGAGTCGGCATGCAGCCAACTTTGTCCCCCTGAAATCCAGTCAGATGCATGATGACCAGGAATCCGATAAACAATCCATGTATGGTGTGATTGCTGATGCCATTGCCACCAGGTGGTAGCTGATAGGGTCACCGCAGCAAGAACTGTGGTGATGACAAATCCGAACCGACGATACTGAAAGAGAAGCACCAGGCTCAACAACAAAAGGAATAATGCTACGGCTCCGACACCATCGAGGTAGATTGGTTGCCATAGACTTCCGGGAAGGCGCTCGGTAAGGAACAATGCCTCGTCCATATATTGGGTGCACCATTGCAATATGGTACCCAGCGGCGCGGCTATTGCGGTCACGGGACTAATGACCAACAGTACAATGCCACCTACCAAGACAACCGTCGAGGCAGGTATCACGACCAGGTTTGCCAGCAAAAAGTACGTCGGAAACTGATGGAAATAATAGATACTGATGGCTACGGTAGCCCATTGCGCTGCTATTGAAACAGTGGTGATCTGCCAGGCCCAATGCAACACCGCATTCGGCGCAGCCCAAAGATTGTTGAGCGGTCGCTGCAGGTATACGATTCCCCATACAGCCAGGTAAGACAATTGAAAGCCGACTGACAATATGAGCCAGGGATCGTATAGCAACAAAATAAATGCAGACGCCGCAAGGGTGTTGTAAATATTGGTATTCCGCCCAAGCGGCCTGGCTACTGCCACAAAAGAAAACATGGTGACGGCACGGAGCACCGATGGAGAGAGTCCGGTGATGAATGCATACATCCAGAGCAACAAAAGACAAATCACGGCAATACTCCATTCTGATGCAGGTGATTTACGAATGGGTTTGAAGGCGAACAACAGGATGCCATACAGGATGCTCACATGCATTCCTGAAACGGCGAGTACGTGCATAGCACCGCTCGCTGCATAGGCGCTGAGTACCTCGCTGTCCAGTCCGTCGGTGACTCCGAGTACGAGGGCCATCAATATACCCTGCTCCTGTCCGTCAGGGATGTAACGTTTGAATACCCCGACACATAGTTTCCGCATTCGTTGGGCATAAAACAGGAAGCCCCGCTCAGATGATTTGGCAGCCAAGGTCCATTTGCCTGAGTCCGGTCGATGCTGAAGAAAAATATGTTTGTTGGCATTGTGTTTTTTGAAGTCAAATTCACCCGGGTTGTATGGAGGCTCAATTTCCTGTGGTGCACCAACAATGAGGACGTGATCACCGTAGTCCAAATGTTCAGCACCATCTGACTTTTGGAAATAAAGATTGATTCCAGACTCCGCCGTAGTCCAGCCGGAGCGTCCGGAAACCTGAGTGACAACGCCGACGCGCTTCCAGGATTTGGACTTTTCTTCCGGCGGTGAAGTCAGTTTAACCACATATGCCTTTATCTCGGTAGGGGTAAAATCGTTTCCCTTTTCGTAAGCAGCCGTTTGCCAGCGCACCTGGGCGAGTCCGGCACAAGCGATTGCGATCAGGCCAATACAGCCGCTGGCAACTTTGATGTTGCGGGACTTGCGTGTAAGAAAATAGACCGGAAAATAGGACAAGGAAAACAGGACGAATAATAACGCACTGGTCTCTTTCTCCGGCAGCACCGAAGTCCCTATGCCAAGGCCCACCCCCGCGATGTAAAACGCAGCGATTCGGACCATGGCAAAGGGCATCCAGTGCATGGGAGTAATATAGAAGATCGGAAATGGTAATGCGTAACCCTGAGAATTGAAAGAACGCCTTAAAAGCACACTGTCATACCGGAGGAGCCGCATCAATCACAGGCCAAGATTTCATATGTCACTTTTCTTTTGCTTGCCCAAAAGAAAAGTAACCAAAAGAAAATGGCACCACGAACACTGCGCACCTCCCCGCTGCTGGCCGCCTTGCCACCGCACATGCCTCGGTTTGCGCCGCGCTGTTCGTGGACGCCCACCCGCAACCC
>DNZD01000296.1 GCA_003504855.1 Cytophagales bacterium | reverse complement strand
TGAATGAACCGGCCAGTCGATAAAAGTTGCGGTCGTTCATTTCTGCAAAGGTGGTCACCATCCCCAGGCTTCCCACTGCATATAATTCGTAGCGCACCGGATGATCTGGGACTTTGATGGTTTGGGGATGAAATTCACCAGCGTGTATGGGATTGATGTTGTAATTCACCGCCACCTGTGCACCGATCAGGTTGAGCCCTCTGTTCGGTGAGCGCATCCTTCCGTTGGAGAAATGGTCCAGTCCGGCTCCAATCGTCATGCCTAACCGATCGCTGAATGGATGGATATAATTGAGTCTTACGCCACCGTAACCCGTGACGGATGACCCAATTACTTTTTGGTCCGGGTTGCTGAATTGATCATACGGTTTCCAGTTCGTGGCAAGTCCCATTTTCAACTCCAGGGCCAGTTTGCTTTTGCGAAACCTGAGTATTGGCTCCTGATAGAAAATGTATGCAGTTACCGGATTCCCGACTATGTTATTGTTGGGTCGAAACCAGATTTTACCGATACCCACACCATAGGTCGGGAAGTGGTGAAGGGCATGCCATGGTTTATGTTGGCCCTGTACACCGTATTTGAGATCGATGCCCGTCCATGGTTTGGATTCAATGGCATCGACGGCGGTCGTGTGTGTCGGTGCGACAAATCCGGTGATGTAGTTGAGTTGCAAGAAGCGCGGGGCTTTCAGGGTATCCGTTTGCGCGGACTTAAGGAACAGCGGGTGCTGACCCTGGGTGAAGGAGGTCACCGAAATTGCGGCAAGGATAAAAATCAATCGCATACTGCGTCGGTGGTTGTAAAGATAGGTATATTGACTTCGTTAAAGTCTATAACACGATGAGACACCTGATTGTTCTGCTGATGGCAGCTGCCGTCATGGCCGGTTGTGCTCCTAAAGAGAAGCCGGTAAAGTATTGGCTCACCACTTCCGATAAAAAAGAATTGCTGGCAGCCCATGAGGTGAATTGGGATGCAACCGTTGATACCACGGGTGTTCGCGTTGACACGACAACCACCTTTCAGACCATGGAGGGATTTGGTTATTCCCTAACCGGGGGCAGTGCCCAGGTGATCAATACCCTGAGCCCTGAAAAACGAACAACCTTGTTGAAAGAACTGTTTACGCGTGACCCAGGCATTGGTGTGTCGTATTTGCGGATCAGCGTCGGATCCTCGGACCTGGACGATCATGTATTTACGTATGATGATTTGCCGGCTGGTGGTACTGATCCTGAATTGAAACAATTCTCCCTGACCGAAGATGAAAAGAATTTGATTCCGGTATTGAAAGAAATTCTGGCGATAGCTCCATCTATAAAGATTATGGGAAGTCCGTGGTCAGCACCGGCCTGGATGAAAACCAACGGCAGTCTTAAAGGTGGTTCATTGAAACCGGATTGGTATGCAGCCTATGCACAATACCTGGTGAAATACGTCCAGGAAATGGCGTTGAGGGGAGTTCCATTGGATGCCATCACGGTGCAGAATGAGCCCGAAAATCCCAAGAACAATCCCAGCATGTTGATGACAGCAGAAGAGCAGATTGTGTTTGTGGGTGAACACCTGGGTCCTTCATTTAAAAAAGCCGGCTTGAAGACCAAGATCATCATCTTCGATCACAATGCCGATCATCCGGAATACCCCACCAAAGTGCTGATTGACGTTGTGGCGCGCGACTATATTGCCGGGTCAGCCTTTCACCTCTATCTCGGTGAAATCACTGCGTTGAGTGCGTTGCACGACTTTCATCCTGATAAGGCAATCTATTTTACAGAACAGTGGACATCAGCCCGCGGTGACTTCGGAGGTGATCTGGCATGGCATATTAAAAATCTGGTGGTGGGTGCGCCACGCAATCATGCTGTGAATGTACTGGAGTGGAATCTGGCTGCTGATCCAAATCAGGGTCCGCATACCGATGAGGGAGGCTGTACCGAATGTCTCGGCGCGTTAACCATCGGCGATAGTGTTCGCCGGAACGTGTCATATTATATAATAGCCCATGCCTCCAGGTTTGTGCCGCCGGGTTCAGTCCGTGTGGCTTCCATTGAATCAGCCGGATTTCCGAACGTCGCCTATCGTACGCCCTCCGGTGAGCGTGTCCTTATCGGATTGAATGAAGGGGACGAGCAGGCATTCGTAGTCAGCGAAGGTGCGAGGTCATTTCATGTCATACTGCCTGCGCACAGCGTTGCGACTTTTGTGTGGGAGTAAATTCATCAATCTTATGAATCCGACTTTGAATTCTTATCTAAATAGGAAAATCGAAGGGACAATCTGACAGTCATCGTTGAAGCGCCTTGGTACTTTGCCGGGCGGTGCGGAGGCCTGCGGGTGGCGAAGGGCCCAGCGCGGAAACGATGACGGGGCCGCGCGGCCCTGGAGCAGTTATACCAGACTGAAATTAGATTGTTAGTCTTATGAAACTTGATTTAAATATCACGGAACAAACCCTGTCTCCGACAATAAGACCGTCAGTATAAATTTGATTCCATTGGCACCATGGTCGTTCAGCCACCATTCGCCCAACGAATGTTCTTTGCTGCTTCTGCCGCCAGCGCCGATGGTAACAGCCGGAATACCTTTTGAAATAGGAATGTTTGAATTGGTAGACACGATACCCAGACGAGGAGGAACGGGAGAGAAGTTACGCGCAGCGGCAAGGGTTCGTTGAATCAGCGCGCTGGCTTCAGGAGTTGCTCCGGAAGGGCGAAAGCCCAGGGTCTTCAGGTCTAATGTGAGCTTGGGTCCTTTTTGTATCGTGGCGTTGTAGTCAGCAATACCGCGGTTGAGGTTGTGTTTGAATAATGAATCAATTTTCTTCAGTTGGGAAGGACTCTCCGAACGCATATCTACCTCGGCCCATGATTCAAACGGGATTGAGTTAACGGAAGTGCCGCCGCCCATCACACCTACATTAAAACTGGTGCGAATGCCGGTAGCCGTGAATTTAGTGGCCTCTTCGGTGAAGTAATTAAGTGCACGCGCCATCGCGTGGTGTGGATTGGCCAACCCAAATGCACCCCAGGAGTGACCACCCGGACCCTTGATCGTAGCGCGGTAGCGAACAGAACCCAGTCCGCCGTTTACCACATCTTCCACTTCGGTACCGTCAATTGAAATCCAGGAATCGATTTTGAGTTTACTTTTGTCCACGACATAACGAACACCGCGCAGATCACCCTGGCCTTCTTCGCCGAGGGAGGCGACAAAAAGGATATCATCGTTTGTTTCTATGTTGGCTTGCTGCAAGGCACGCAATACGGTAAGCATGGCGATGAGTCCGCGGGTATCATCAGAGACGCCCGGCGCAAACAGGGTATCACCTTTGAATTTCACGGTAACATCGGTTCCTTCCGGGAAGACGGTATCGAGGTGTGCATCAAGTACAACGGTGCGCTGACTTGTCTTTCCCTTGCGCAGGGCCAGAACGTTACCTAATGAGTCCGTCCAGACTTTTACCCCGGTGGCCTCAATCATTTTCTTGTAGTAGGCGGCACGCACATGTTCGTGAAAAGGTGGGGCAGGCACCTGCGTCAGTTGGATATGCTCAGTGCGGGTAACAGGCTCCAGTTGGTCGATGATGGCAAAAGCAGCCACCACTTTCTTGTGTTTAGTGATTGCGCCGATCTCCTGTGCATAATCGGGTGCTTTTTTGACGGCTGTTTTCTTTTGTGCAAAAGCAGAGATGGTCAACAGGACCAGTAAGAGGACAGGGGTGATTTTCATGGAGGTTATAAGAGAGGTTTGAGGGCGGTAATAAAGGTATCGATGTCCTGGCGCGAGACAAACAAGTGACAGGAGATGCGGTTGGCGTTGTGTTTGGTAAGGACTTTTACAATGATATCTTTCTTCTTGAGCTCGTTATAGATCACATCATTCTTTACCCGGGTCGGGGAGAAACTCAAAATGCCGCAGCTTAACGCAGGCAAAGCAGGGCTAATGATTTTGAGTCCATCCAGTTTTTGCAGTTGGGCCAGGCAATAGTTTCGCGTGTCAAGTGTTTGTGCTTCAATGCGCGACATACCGATTTGTTGAATCCAGTCGATCGCCGCGCCGAGTCCGATGATGGTCGCCACATTGCGTGTGCCCGACGATTGTGTATAGGCCTGATAGCCATACATCGAGAAAACGGGTTGAACAGAAGGTTGGAACTCTTTGCGCAAGTAGACGAATCCGGTTTCTTTGGGTCCGAGCATCCACTTGTGTCCGCTGGCCGCATAGGCATCAACACCGAGCGCCTTTACATCTACATCGATGAGTCCGGGAGCTTGTGCGCCGTCAGCCACCAGAATGATTCCTCGCGGTCTGGTGATGGCCGCTATTTCTGCAAATGGCATCCGCATCCCCGAGCTGGTGTTGATGTGACTCAGCATAAGGTATCGCGTCTTTGCTGTAAGGTTGCGCATCACAGTCTGGACAACCTCTTCCACGCTGGTGGCGGGCAGGGGCATATCAAATTTTCGAACCACGGCGCCACGGGTCTTTGCGAGGTATTCAAGCCCTACTTCGCCGCCGCCGTGTTCATCTGTTGTCGTGAGGATTTCATCTCCGGGCTTCAGTGACAATGACTGTGCGATGAGGTTGAGTCCTTCAGTGGTGTTTCGGGTGAGAATAATTTCATCAGTGGTGGCGTTGATGAAACCGGCAACTTTCTTGCGCACCGCTTCCATCTTATCGCCGAGGGGTCCCCAGTTTTCCGATACCGGATTGCTTTCGAGTTGTTGCATGGCGGCATAGACCGCATCGACTACTGCGCGGGGACTCGGGCCAAGACTACCGGTATTCAAATAAGTACGTCCGGCGGGCACGAGCAGTTGGCTGCGTACCTGTGAAGGTAAGTCGTTGGCACTGAGTAGTGACCAATTGGGTGTTGCGTTTGCCATACCGGGCAATGCTGCCAGCGAGGTCAGAGCACCGGCTTTGATGAAGTCGCGTCGGGTAGTCATCTCACAATATAAAGACATTTTTTTTGCCGCCGAGGCGCGGAGACGCAGAGCGGTTACAGAATATAATAATCAGGAAAACCGATAGAAGGAGTTGGTGTCTGTTTTGTTTTCTTAGCCACATTGCGTTATGGACAGGGTGGAATATGATAAACTCTCCGCCACCATTCTCGATGCATCCATGGAGGTTCACAGAACCATGGGGCCGGGTTTGCTGGAGGCAATCTATAGAAAAAGCTTGCTGAAGGAGTTGCAAATCCGTGGCATACCTTGCCAGGCAGAAGTTCATATTCCATTGGTATACAAAGGTGAGAGACTAGGGAATGACTACGTTATTGATCTGTTGGTAGCAGACGAAATCATTCTGGAACTAAAGGCAATTGAGTCTATACTGCCGGTTCATCGTGCCCAACTTATTAGCTACCTTAAACTTGCCAATAAGAGGTTAGGATTTCTAATAAACTTCAACGAACACCTGCTCAAGAAAGGGTTTTATCGATTT
>DNZD01000341.1 GCA_003504855.1 Cytophagales bacterium | reverse complement strand
AGTTTACCTTGTTGCATTAGTTCTTTAATGGCCAGCGCTGCGCCCATACTACCTGCACCAAAAAGATTATGGCCGCAACCCTGACCTGCCGCTCCCTCCACGAGGGCCTCACGAACAGGTGATGCCTTCTGCGAAATCCCCGGAAGGGCATCATATTCACCCATGATACCAATCACCGGTTTGCCAGAGCCATACTCGGCTGTGAAGGCTGTTGGCATTCCTGAAACACCGCGCTTAACCCGAAACCCCTGGGCTTCGGCATAGTCTGCCAATTCCTTTGACGACTTGAATTCCTTGAGTGCTGTCTCTGCATATGCCCATATTTTGTCACTGATGGCCGTGAGTTCTTTTTGGTGCTTGTCCACCGAGGCAATCACAAAGTCTTTATTTGGATTGGTTTGGGATTTTTGTGCCCATGCCGGAAGCATCGCACAGCAAATCAGGATAATGGGTATTGATCGCATATATATAGTGTAGTCTGTTACGTATCTCCGGATGCACCGCCACCGCCAAATGATCCACCACCGCCTTCGAAGTGGTTATTTGATTTGATTTCATTGCCCCCCATGGTTTGCGAAATCAAAAATCCTTCCACCGATGCACAGGCCCACTTTTCAGTCAGGATATTATCCCGTGTAATGCCATGGCGCATCAAGCGAAGGTAGTGAAGCAATGAAGCGGCCAGCACAATGACCAGCGCACCAGCCACCGTGAGGGTAACTTCCGGAGGTGCAATGCTGAAATAGTTTTTAAAAGTTAATACAGAGAGTATGGTACACAAGGCTCCAACACGAATGAGTGTACTATTGTGTCCCCTAATCCCCCATACAACATAGAGTACAGGAACAGCGGCCGTGAACACATAAAAGAAGTAACTCAGCGGAATATTCTCTCCGGGTTGCAATGGAAGCCCGCTTACTTCAATACTCAATTCACGGACTACATAATAGTTGCCCGACAAGTATACAATCACCAGTGATGCCACTTCAAGTAGCCACAGGTTGTTGTGCCACGGTGATGAGGAAGGACGTGCTTTGACTTTCGGCAAGGATAAATAGCACGCACTAAAAACCATCATAAAGAAGAAAGGCATGATCGCCTGCCCCGTATTCTCCCATTTCACCAATAGTGAAAATAAGGTGGCTCCAAAAAATCCAACCGACAACAAAGTACTAATCCAGTCAAGGTAGCGGAACGCCGTGTATGCAAAGACCAGAAAAGCGAGTACCCTAAACGTCAATTCAGATTCATCAATTACGGCCCCCAGTATACAAATGCATGCCTGAAACATTACTGCTTCCGTTACTCCTGATTTGTAATGGTCCTTTTTAATCAGCCAATTATCAAGGGCAACAAATGAAACGATTCCGTAAATCACAGCCAATACGCGAAGTGCGTCGCTCCCCACGTCTTTCACCATGAGTATGGCAAGGCCAGCAACGCCAATTAAACCCAATGCGGTGGCTACGAAGAGTATCAGGCGGATTAAGAAATTAGGGTGGTATAGCCGGCTCTTGAACGCCTCCTCTATTTTTTCAAATTGTTCCTTGCGAATAAAGTAGTGCTCCATCCATTGGCGTGAATCCCGCAATACAGTAAGGTTGTGTACCTGATCGGTATCGTAAGCGCTCTTCATTTTCTGGTTGAAAAGCGTTGGCGAAATCGTATGATGAAGTACACAAATCCTCCACAGGAAATGATGGAGTAATAGAACCAAAGGCTCTCTTCGTATTCAAAAATCGTCCTCGCCAGCCAGTACGTTGTTGCGATATAGGTCGAAAGAAACGCGTAAAACAGAAAGAGAAATGATTTGTTCTTGCGTGCCACCCAATAGCCTGCTGCACTTCCGGCATATGTTAAAAGAACATAAATTATATAGTCAGACTCGAGGAAAAGCGCTGCCAGTGTGCCGCCAAAGAAAATCAGGAAAGAGAAATTGAAGTATGTAAATGTAAAGTGCTTCTTGATACCGCGTGCGTCCAGTGCCCCTGCTGCCAGCGCAAGGGCCACGGAAAAGATGATTGCGGTAATGTGCAGATTGGCCTGTTGTATAAAGTCTCCGCTGGTCCACTTCTGAGGCGATACCTGAATACTCCAGAAGGATGCAAGTGCCGTAATGGCCAATGATAACACGCCTATATGATCAAAACGGTAAGCCGCAACAAAAAAAAGGATTGCGGTGAACAATGTACTCGAGCCCAGGTTGTCGTCCAACCAGCCATATCGAAACTGGAGATAGCCCTGAATGGAAATAAAAACCAAACAGCCCAATAGTACTACATAGTCATAATATGGTGAGGGCGACTTGACGGTTCCATTTGAATACGGCGGCGCCTTTCTAACAGCATAAATAAAACAACCAAGGGCAAGAATGCTAAGTCCGATAATGCTGAGCAAATGCCCCAGATCGCCAATGTGCTGGTAAACCAGAATTCCCACGCCGCCGGAAAACAGCAATACGCCCAGGTACAAAAGCGAGCGCAACTCATAGAATACCGAAATGATTTTCCCGGAGGTTACTGCCTCCATGCGGGTAAACTGATCTTCGTCGATCAGTCCGCGCTGACGAAGCAATTTGGGTATCCCTTCAGTCATTCCGATTTATTTCTGAGGCATGTAGAGATAGTCAACGGCCACATTCAACATCGCTTTCAGGCCCGTGATAAATCCACGCTCGTCGATATAAAAGTCAGGCGTATGGTGAGAGGCTACTTTGGTCGGATCCGCATCGGGGGGCATTGCACCTACAAAGAAGAAAAATCCGGGAACCTCCTTCTGATAGTATGCAAAGTCTTCGGCTCCTGTTGTGGCGTCAATCAGGAATACATTATTTGCTCCCGCTGCCTTGTTAAGGCTGGCTACCATTTTAGGTGTCAGGGTTGGATCATTATATGTAACGGGCGTACCGCGGCGAATCGTTACTTCGGCGGTAGCTCCGCCACTCTCGGCAATCTTGGTCGCCGTAAGTTTAATCTTCTCATGAATTTTGTCCTGCATGCCTTCATCGAGGGTGCGAATGGTGCCGGCAAAGAAAGCCTCTTCGGGAATAATATTTTCCCGGATTCCTGATTGAATTCTTCCTACCGAGATCACGGCGGCTTCTTTGGTCAATTCACTTTGACGGCTGATGATCGTTTGCAAGCCATTGATGATTTGGGCGGAGATTACAATCGGGTCTACGCCCATCCATGGAGCAGATCCGTGTGACTGCTTTCCCTTCACCGTAATGGAAAAATTGTCGGCGGCGGCCATGATTCCGCCTGGTTTATATCCAATGGTACCCAGCGGTCTCATCGATTGAATATGCAACCCAAATACAGCATCTACTTTCGGATTTAGAAGAACTCCTTCCTTCACCATCAACTTAGCACCACCTTCCTCGCCTACCGGTGCCCCTTCTTCTGCGGGTTGAAAGAGAAATTTGATGGTGCCTCGTAATTCACTTTTGTTTTTTGCGAGGATCTCCGCCGTTGCCATCAGAATAGCAATGTGGGAGTCATGCCCGCAAGCATGCATCACGCCAGTCTCTTGTCCATTGAATGTTGTCTTTACTTTGGACATGAAAGGAAGGCTGTTCCGTTCGGTTACCGGGAGTGCATCGATGTCGGCCCGCAGAGCAATCACCGGCCCGGGTTTTGGCCCTTTCAGGATTCCCACAACCCCTGTTTTTGCAACCGGATAGATAACCTCTAATCCAAGTGAGCGCAAATGATCGGCGATGTATTTGCCGGTGTTGGTTTCGCGGTTGGACAGCTCAGGAAATTCATGAAAATGGCGTCGCCACTCAATTACTTTTGATTCCATGGCTACTGCTTCCTGCTCCAATTTGGTCTGCAGTTTTGGGTTAACCTGAGCCTGTAAGGCCAACGGTAAGAGAAAGAGGATGGCAATTAGTTTTTTCATAGTCTTATTTTTTTCCGGATTTGGGTTGGTAGGCGTAGTCCATCGTAAGGGTAAGCAGTGCCTTGACGCCGGTAACAAAGGCACGCTCGTCAATCATGAAATCCGCCGTGTGGTGCACCGGGCGTCGGGTAAGTTTCATGTCTTCCGGATAGGCACCGAGGAAAAAAAAGAACCCGGGCACTTTTTGCTGAAAGAAGGAAAAGTCTTCAGCCATGGTTACCGGTTGCGTGACCACCGTGGGGGAAACTTTGGCCAGGCTGGGTGCCATGAGTGAAGTCAGCGCCGGATCATTGTAAGTTACCGGATACATAACCAAAATGTCAGTCTCCGCCTTTGCCCCGGAGGCTTCTGCGATAGCGGATGCGGTGTGTTTGATTTTCTCGTGCACCAATTTTTGCATGGCCGGATCAAACGTGCGGATAGTGCCTTCCATATTCACCTCTTCGGGGATGATGTTTCTTCTCACGCCGCCATGCAAACTGCCCACCGTAATTACAGCAGGAGCCTTGGTTAATTCAGTTTGGCGGCTCACGATAGTCTGCAATCCATTGACAATTTGACTGGACACAACAATGGGATCAACACTATCCCAGGGAGTAGCACCGTGAGCGCCTACGCCGGTTACTTTGATGTTGAATCCATCCACCGCAGCCATCAAACCTTCGGCGCGGTATGCCAATTGGCCCAAGGGCAAAAGGGATTGGATATGAAGACCAAACACTACATCCACCTTGGGGTTTTCAAGAACTCCTTCTTTGATCATGAGGTATGCACCAGCTTCTTCGCCCGCAGGTGCGCCCTCCTCAGCAGGTTGAAACAAAAACTTAATAGTGCCCTTTACGTCTGCTTTGTTTTTGGAAAGGATCTCTGCCACTGCCATGAGCATGGCCATATGACTGTCGTGACCACAGGCATGCATCACGCCGGTTTCAATTCCTCCCTGAACACCTTTCTCCCTGGAAGCAAATGGCAATGCATTCCTTTCTACAACCGGCAAGCCATCAATATCAGCGCGTAATGCGATTACCGGCCCCGGCTTTCCGCCACGCAGAATACCAACGGCACCGGTCTTTGCTACCGGATATTGTACTTCCATGCCGAGGTTCTTCAGAAAATCAGCGAGGTATTTGCCGGTTTTGAACTCGCGATTGGACAACTCAGGATTTTGATGAAGGAATCGGCGCCATTCAATCATTCTCGGCTCAATTTCCTGAGCCTGCTTGTT
>DNZD01000225.1 GCA_003504855.1 Cytophagales bacterium | reverse complement strand
AACTCCCGCCGGTCGAATCGGAGTACGACCAATACGTATAGCCCGACTGCAACCAAAATGATTGCCATGCTTTCTTATCGACGCCAAAGAAGGCCGTTGTCTCACGTTCAATAACACTCTTGACTGCATCTTTATCACCTTGTGCAGCAACCGGTACCGCAGTACCAAGTAAGACCAGTATCGTCAGTATAAGCGGGTATGTTTTCATAATGAGGTATGGGTTGGTAGCAGTAGAAATGTAGTGAAATTGGGCCAAAATCCTGATATTTTGACCGCTTTTTATTTGATTGAAGTTTCCAGAGTCCGGTGCTTTTGCGCGGTTAAACACGCGAAATTATATGACAAAAGTCATGTTGATCTTAGAATGCGGAGGTGTAGCTTTAGGGTATTATCAATCAAAACTATCTCCCTATGGCCAAGGACGACAAAATCATTAAATACAAAGATCTCCTGGTGAAGCCAGGTAAGAAGATCAAGCTCAAGGATTTCTCTACCAAGTATGAGGGCAAGAACCTCAATAAGCAGGAAGCTGAGCAGATACTGGAGAACAGCCGCAAGAAATTGGCCGAGATTCAGGATGAGTTGTACGCCCACAATCAGTACAGTGTGCTGATCATCTTCCAGGCAATGGATGCAGCCGGAAAGGACGGAGCCGTGAAACACATCATGTCTGGATTTAATCCGCTGGGCGTTAAAGTATATAGTTTCAAGGCACCCAATTCAGTAGAACTTGATCATGACTATTTCTGGAGACATCAACTGTGCTTGCCGGCACGCGGGGAGATCGCTATTCACAACCGCTCACATTATGAGAATGTGCTGGTGACTAAAGTACATCCAAGCTATATCCTGAATGAGAATATTCCCGGTGTCGACTCTATGAAGAAAGTCGATGACAAGTTCTGGGACATGCGCTACAAGCAGATTCGTCGTTTTGAAAAGAACCTGACAGAAAATGGCATGATCATCATGAAGTTCTTCCTCCATGTGTCCAAGAAGGAGCAGAAGAAGCGCTTCCTGGAGCGTATTGACGACCCTACTAAAAACTGGAAATTCTCTCTTAGTGATCTGAAGGAGCGTGCCTACTGGGATCAGTACCAGGACACCTATTCTGAGGTGCTCAGCGAAACGTCGGAAGATCATGCGCCCTGGTTTGTGATTCCTGCCGACGACAAGTGGTATGCCCGCCTCGCGATCGCCTCTGTGATTCACCAGGAATTTGCCAAGTTGAAGATGAATTATCCCATTGTCAGCGAGGCACAGAAGGCTGAATTGCAGAAAGCCAAAGTGCAATTAATGGCCGAGGATGACGACAAAAAGAAGAAATCAGGCAAGTCCTCCGGGGGTACCAGGAAGGCCTCCAAAAAGAGCGAATAAATACCCCGTTTTCGGCCTGGTTTGAGGGTCGATCCGGAAGTAATTCAGGAAGGGATTTTGGGCAACCGAAATTCCTTCTTTTTTTGCCAAAAAATGACTTTTTACCACTGAAAACGCTTATTTTTACCGATTGTAAAACAGCAAAATGAGCGAACAAAAGGGAAAGAAGGCCTCTGACTATTCGGCCAGTAATATTCAGGTATTAGAGGGCTTGGAAGCGGTGCGAAAGCGTCCTGCGATGTACATCGGTGACGTAAGTGTTCGGGGCCTGCACCACCTCGTTTGGGAGGTGGTTGACAACTCGATTGACGAGGCCCTGGCAGGCTATTGTGACGAAATCAAGGTCACCGTCAATACCAACAATTCAATTAAGGTGGAGGACAACGGCCGGGGTATTCCGACCGATATGCACGAAAAGGAGAAGCGTTCAGCATTAGAGGTTGTAATGACTGTGCTTCACGCCGGTGGCAAGTTCGATAAGGACACCTATAAGGTATCCGGAGGACTTCACGGCGTAGGGGTTTCCTGTGTGAACGCCCTTTCGGAGCACCTGAAGGCAACCGTACACCGCGATGGAAAGCTATTTGAACAGGAATATAAGAGAGGCGTTCCTGTGCAGCCGGTAAAACAGATAGGCACATCGAATCTCCGGGGCACGACAATTGAGTTCAAGCCCGACTTTGAGATATTCCCGGTACTGGAGTACAACTATGTTACCATTTCTACGCGCCTCCGGGAGTTGTCATTCCTGAATCCTGGCATAAAGATACACCTGACAGACCTCCGCGATATCAATGATAAAGGGGAACCCCGTCAGGATACTTTCTTCTCGGAAGGAGGATTACGGGAGTTTGTTCAATACATGGATGGATCCAGGGAAAAACTGATACCTGAACCCATTTATGTGGAAAACCTGAAAACAAGCACTCCGGTTCAGGTTGCATTGAGCTATAATACTTCGTTCAGCGAGAACCTGGTGTCGTATGTAAACAACATCAACACGCATGAAGGCGGTACCCATGTGGCCGGTTTTCGCCGGGCTTTGACCAGAACCCTGAAAGCTTATGCTGACAAGTCTGGCTTGCTGGAGAAAGCAAAGATCGAGATCAGTGGCGATGACTTCCGCGAAGGACTTACAGCCGTAATTTCCGTGAAGGTGGCTGAACCTCAGTTTGAAGGACAGACCAAGACCAAGTTGGGCAACTCAGACGTCATGGGTGCTGTAGATACGGCCGTGGGCGAAGTGTTGCAAAACTACCTGGAAGAGCACCCGCGTGAGGCCAAGTTGATTGTCAACAAGGTTATTCTGGCAGCGCAAGCGCGTCATGCGGCCCGCAAAGCGCGCGAAATGGTGCAGCGCAAGAATGTGCTCAGCGGCACCGGACTTCCCGGCAAACTTGCTGATTGCGCCAGTTCAGATCCGGCTGAATCTGAGTTGTATTTGGTAGAAGGTGATTCGGCCGGTGGCTCTGCCAAGCAAGGTAGAAATCGGCATTTCCAGGCTATTCTGCCCCTTCGCGGAAAGATCCTCAATGTGGAGAAGGCTCAGGAGCACAAGATTTATGAGAATGAGGAAATCAAGAATATGATCACCGCCCTCGGTGTGACTTTCGGAACTTCAGACGATGACAAGGCCCTAAATCTTTCTAAGCTTCGCTACCACAAGATTATCATCATGACTGATGCTGATGTGGATGGCAGTCATATCCGTACCCTGATCCTTACCTTCTTTTTCCGCTACATGCGTGATCTGATTGAACAAAAGTATGTGTACATCGCATTGCCTCCCTTGTATTTGTTAAAGCGTGGCAAAGAGGAGCGGTATTGCTGGACTGAAGAGGAGAGGGATGCTATTGTAAAGGAATTGGCCCGTGATGGCAAAGAAGATGCGGTAGGTGTGCAGCGGTATAAGGGTCTTGGTGAGATGAACCCCGAGCAGTTGTGGACTACGACAATGGATCCTGAAAAGCGGACCCTGAAGTTGGTGAACATTGAATCGGCTGCCGAAGCAGATCACCTCTTCTCCATGCTCATGGGGGATGAAGTAGCTCCGCGTCGCGAGTTTATTGAGAAGAACGCCAAGTACGCCAAGATTGATATCTAATCACCGGCGATGACAGGGGATAGTGAACCATTCATGGTGCCGGCGGACATGCCGCCACAGATGCTGGCCAGTAATTATATCAGCCGGGATCTTTCCTGGTTACAATTCAATTACCGGGTACTGGATCAGGCACGCCATGCGGATCGCAGTATTTTCGATCGCCTGAAGTTTCTTTCAATCACCGCTTCAAACCTGGATGAATTCTGTACCATCCGGTTGGGTAGTTTGTACAATTACCTGGACTATGGTAAAGAGCGTTTTGATTACAGTGGCTTACGGGAGACACCGTTTCGCACTATTCTGCTGGGTGAGATCAAGCGATTTCTGGACAACCAGCACAGCTACTATGTAAACACCTTGAAGCCCCTTTTTAATAAGAACGGCTTCTGTATCTGTGATTATAACAGCCTTTCGGAGAATGATAAGCATCGGGTTGATGAGTACTTTCAGCGCACCATCTATCCGATGCTTACCCCGATGATGTTCGACAGTTATCACACCTTTCCGACGCTGAAGAACAACCGGTTATTGATCGGTGTCGTCACCAAGGCACCTGCTGAGTCGGCACAACATCAGAAGGTTTCTTTCATTCAGATTCCCAGTAACATTGGCCGTTTTTTTGAAATCCGCCAGACCGACGGCACGTTGGCATTTGTATCCATTGAGGATATCATCAGGCATAATGTGCACCATCTCTTCAGAAACGTTGAGGTGCTGAGTATCAACCTGTTCCGTATCAATCGAAACGGTGATTTCACCCTGGAGGAGAGTGAGGATATTGAATCGAATTTCCTGGAGGAATTGAAGCGCAAATTGCAGACCAGGCGAACCGGCAGGGTGGTACGGATGGACATGCTGGAAGGTACCGATCCCTGGATGGTACGCCTGCTCAAGATTCAATGGGACCTTGATGATCTGAATATTTTTACCATTCCCCGGGAGAGCATGCTGGACCTGGGTGGACTCGGACAGATCATCAGTCATAAAGAGTTCAAGGACAAACGAAGTGCTGCGCGACCTCCGGTTAAGCCGGTAACATTCCCGGAGCAGGGGGAGCGCGATCTGTTTGAGGTACTAAAGGAACGGGATATTCTGTTACACCATCCGTATAACTCGATGGAACCCGTTGTTGAGTTGTTGGAGAAAGCAGCCGAGGACCCCAGGGTACTATCCATTAAGATTACTATTTATCGCCTGGCACGTGAGTCCAGGGTGAGTGCGGCACTGTTGAAAGCAGCCGAAAACGGCAAGCACGTTTCTGTGTTATTTGAAGTGAAGGCGAGGTTTGATGAAGAAAATAACCTGCGTGAGGCGCAACGCCTTCAGAAGGCTGGCTGCTTTGTGATCTATGGATTTGGCACGTTAAAGACGCACACCAAGCTTTTGTTGATTGTTTGCCGAGAACCCGATGACCGGGTATACCGCTACGTACATATTTCCAGTGGTAACTATAATGAAGTGACAGCCCGGTTGTACACAGATATCGGATTGCTTACGACCAAGGAGACATATGCGAGTGATGTTTCTGAGTTCTTTAATGTCATCACAGGTCATTCTTTGCCCAGTTCATACCGAAACCTGATTACTTCACCGCGGGACATGCGGGACGAGTTGTGCCGGTTGGTGCGTGAGGAGGCTGATCATGCCCGCGCCGGGCGGCCGTCGGGGATCATCATTAAACTTAATTCCATCCAGGACCGGGAGTTTATTGATGCGCTCTATGAGGCAAGTCAGGCCGGTGTTAAAATCAAGCTAAGTGTGCGTGGAATGTGCTGCCTGAGACCAGGAAGAAAAGGCCTTAGCGACAATATTGAAGTAATCTCCATTGTAGGAGAGTACCTGGAACACTCGAGGATCTATTATTTCCATAACGGGGGTGATTCCAAAGTGTATATCGGTAGCGCGGATGCCATGGTACGGAGTTTTGACCGCAGGATCGAGTCCCTCGTATTGCTCGAGCAGGATGCGTTGAAAAAACAAGTGATGAATATCCTCAGGTTTAACCTGATGGATAATGTCAATGCGTACCGGATGCTGGAAGATGGCAGGTATGTGATGAAAGAGCTGGAGGGTGAAGCTCCGTTCAATATTCACAAAGAGTTCTATAATGTCTCCCGGGAGAGCATTGAGGAGGTCAAGCTCTTCTAATGGTCCTTCAGCCAGAACGACTTCTTTCCTTTGGATTGGTCTTCGGTGTTAAAGAACTCCACCTTGGATTTCTTGTGTGTAGTTTCATAGAGGTGAAGGAGAATGCCGTCTTTTAATCCTACCTCAGGCACCAATATTTGCGTAGAACCTGCCCATTCCATCACTTTGAGATAGATTTCTCCGGCGGGAACAATCACATCGGCCCGGTCAGGGTTCATTTGAAGTTCATAGATACGGTCTTCCATCGAGGTGGCTGCAATCCTTTTTCGGATCGCACGAACCTGGCTTATGGACATGGTCTTGCCGGGTTTGACCTGCGCCAGTTCAAATATCTTACTGATATTTCCTCCAGTTCCTACTGCGGTAACCTTACCGTATTTCCGGTGATCAATCTCATTCACCCACTTTTCCATCTTTTTCCACATGGCAGGTGAGTCCCGGTGTTCCAACATACGTACGGAGCCAATTTTAAATGACTTGGTTTTGATTTTTTTTCCGCCAGCAAAGAGGTTTAGTTCAGTGCTACCCCCGCCGACATCAATATGAAGGTAAGTTTTGCGCGTCAGGTAAGAATCGATGGCCTTATTGATCAAGGCGGCTTCGAGGTCGCCATCAATTACATGAATCTGGATGCCGACTTCATCAAATACTTCCTTGACCAGGGCGGCTCCGTTTTGGGATTCCCGCATGGCGGAAGTTGCACAGATCATAAAATCGTCTACCTCATATAATTCCAGCAGCAGTTTAAAGGCCCGCATAAGCTTCTTAAAGCGCAGCACGCTCGCGTCGCTGATCCGGTTGGTGGTAAACACATCATGCCCGAGCCGGAGCGGGAAACGGACATACTCCAGTTTCTTAAACATGATCCGGTCATGGTGCTCCATGATGCTGGACACCTGGAAACGGATGGCGTTGGAGCCTATATCGATAGCAGCAAGTTTCATAATTATTGATGCAAAGAAACGGCTAATTCATGCTACCTCCATCATATATAAAACAGCTTGGTTTTTCTTTTTTTGCAACTTATTGAGTTTCTTTGCGGTGCTTATCCAGAAAGACTGAGGGAATGGGCCCGATGACGTCTTAGCAACCCCCGATTTGGGACCAAAGGTGCTAATTCCCTTTCCGGCAGTTTGCCGGGAGAAGATAGGCCGCCCTTCGCAAGGCTCTTTCTGGACAGCTGCCAAAACACAGAAAGAGTGAAATTACAAGAGATCCTGCAACAACGTATCCTCGTGCTGGACGGCGCCATGGGTACCATGATTCAACGACATAAGTTAACCGAAGAAGATTTCCGGGGTGAGCGTTTTAAGAAGCATTCATCTTCGCTGAAGGGCAACAATGACTTATTGTCCATTACCCGCCCGGATATTATCAAGGACATTCACCGCCAGTATTTTGAAGCCGGGGCCGATATTGCTGAAACGAATACGTTCAGCGGTACTACCATTGCCCAGGCAGACTATCACCTGGAAGAGGCGGTTTACGACCTGAACTTTCAGTCGGCCAAAATCGCACGTGAGGTGGCGGATGAGTTTACTGCCCGGGAGCCTCAGAAGCCCCGTTTTGTAGCAGGTTCTATCGGGCCCACCAACAAGACTGCCTCGCTGTCTCCGGATGTTAATAATCCGGGCTATCGTGCCATTACCTTTGACGAACTCAAGGTTGCTTTCAAGCAGCAGATTAAGGCATTGGCTGAAGGCGGAGTTGATTTGCTCTTGTTTGAAACCATTATAGATACGTTGAATGCCAAGGCCGCCTTGTTCGCAGCCCAGGAATATTTCGAAGAGTCGGGTAAGGAGTTACCGATTATGGTCTCGGGTACGATTACAGATGCCAGCGGTCGAACGCTGTCCGGGCAAACCACTGAAGCTTTTCTGGTGTCGGTATCGCACGTTCCATTGCTCAGCATAGGCTTGAACTGTGCCTTGGGTGCCAAGGCCCTGCGCCCTTACCTACAGGTGCTCAATGAGCAGGCTCCCTTCTTTGTAAGTGCTTATCCGAATGCCGGACTCCCCAATGAGTTTGGTCAGTATGACCAGGGCCCGGAGGAGATGGGTGCCCAGATAGAAGAGTTTCTTCAGGAAGGTCTGGTTAATATTGTAGGAGGGTGCTGCGGAACTACACCCGACCATATCAAAGTGATTGCTAACCTGGCTTCCAGGTACAAACCCCGGGAGGTGGTACTTCATGCCTGATCATTATTTGCGTTTAAGCGGGCTGGAATCAGTCACGGTAACCCCTGCGTCTAATTTTATCAACATTGGTGAGAGAACCAATGTTACGGGATCGGCCAAGTTTCTGAAATTTATCAAAGAAGATAAGTTTGATGAAGCATTGTCCGTTGCCCTGGATCAGGTGCGTGGTGGTGCCCAGGTCATCGATGTGAATATGGATGAAGGCATGCTCGATTCGGAGGCTGCCATGGTGAGATTTCTTAACCTGATGGCTTCTGAGCCAGAGATCGCCCGGATACCAGTAATGGTAGACTCTTCCAAGTGGAATGTCATCGAAGCCGGATTGAAATGTCTTCAGGGAAAAAGTATTGTAAACTCCATCAGTCTCAAAGGGGGTGAAGCGGAGTTTATCCGGCAGGCCAAGTTGGTGAAGCGGTATGGTGCAGCCACGGTTGTGATGGCCTTTGATGAAGCCGGGCAGGCTGATACCTACCAGCGTCGTATAGATATTTGTAAGCGGGCGTATGACATATTAGTCAATCAGGTTGCATTCCCGCCTCAGGACATCATTTTTGATCCGAATATTTTCCCGGTTGCAACGGGTATCGAAGAACACCGCAACTATGCGCTGGACTTCTTTAAGGCCGCTCAGTGGATCCGGGAGAACCTTCCGCATGCGCACGTTAGCGGTGGGGTTAGTAACGTCTCATTTAGCTTCCGGGGCAATCAAATTGTGCGGGAGGCCATGCATTCGGTATTTCTGTATCATGCCATCCGTCACGGTATGGATATGGGCATTGTGAATCCAACCATGCTGGCTGTATATGATGAGATACCAAAGGAACTGCTGGTACGGGTCGAAGATGTGTTGCTGAACCGCCGTGACGATGCCACCGAGCGATTGCTGGAATTTGCCGAATCAGTAAAGGGTTCGGCACAAAAGAAGGAACAAGACAACAGCTGGCGGCAGGGTACGGTAGAAGAACGCATTACCCATTCCCTCGTCAAGGGAGTAATTGATTTTATTGATCAGGATATCGAAGAGGTCCGGCATAAATTCGATAAGCCATTGCATGTCATTGAAGGACCTCTGATGGCCGGTATGAATGTGGTGGGAGACTTGTTTGGTGCTGGTAAGATGTTTCTGCCTCAGGTAGTAAAGAGTGCCCGCGTGATGAAGAAGGCTGTCGCCTATCTGACCCCATACCTGGAAGAAGAAAAGCGACGTAGTGGTCAGGTTGGTAAACCTGCTGCCCGCATACTCATGGCCACCGTGAAAGGGGATGTGCACGACATCGGAAAGAATATAGTCGGCGTAGTACTTTCCTGTAACAATTACGATGTCGTTGACCTGGGGGTCATGGTACCTACTGAAAAGATACTGGAGGCCGCCAAAAGAGAGAAAGTAGATATTATTGGTTTGAGTGGACTGATTACTCCCAGCCTCGATGAGATGGTGCACGTGGCCAGGGAAATGGAGCATGAGAAAATGGACCTGCCGTTACTCATCGGTGGAGCAACTACTTCCCGGATACACACGGCCGTGAAAATCGATCCGGTTTATCATGGTACGGTAGTGCACGTGTTGGATGCGTCGCGTTCCGTTCCTGTGGCCAGCGAACTGATCAGTCATGAGACGCGGGATCAGTTTAAAGTTAAAGTGAAGGCGGAGTATGCCCAACTAAGGAAGGAGCATGAGAGCCGGCAATCCGAGAAAAGCTATATCTCCCTGGAGGCTGCCCGTAAGAATCGTGTCAATATTGAATGGGAGAAATATCAGCCAGTGGCGCCGTCGTTCCTGGGTAGAAAGGTTTTTGCTGACTTTCCATTATCAGAATTGCGAAAGTATATTGACTGGACTCCCTTTTTCCAGACCTGGATGTTGTTTGGCAGGTACCCGGGGATTCTGACCGATCCCAAGGTAGGAGAGGAAGCCACTCGTGTATTTGCGGACGCTCAGAAGATGCTGGATCAGATTATTTCCGAACAGAAGATAAAAGCCCAAGGGGTGGTTGCCTTTTACCCGGCTAACGCACAAGGCGATGATGTCGTGTTATACAGTGATGCAAGCCGAAATAAACCGATGCAGAAACTGCATTTCCTGCGACAGCAGAACAAGAAAGCGGCTAACCTTCCTAACTTCTGTCTGGCGGACTATATAGCCCCCGCTACGACAGGTATTGCCGACTATATAGGCATCCGTGCAGTGACGGCAGGAGAAGGTATGGAAAAACTGGTGGCTCATTATAAGGCCCAGCAGGATGATTATAATGAAATCATGGTTAAGGCCCTGTGCGATCGGTTGGCAGAGGCATTCGCTGAGTGTTTACACGCCATGGTACGCAAGGACTTGTGGGGGTATGCCCATCATGAGAGCCTGCCGATGCAGGATATTATCGATGAAAAATACGAGGGCATACGCCCGGCACCTGGCTATCCTGCCTGTCCTGATCACACTGAAAAAACAACGCTCTTCGATCTGATGAATGCTACCGAGGCGACGGGCATTACCCTGACTGAATCCCTGGCAATGTATCCGGCCAGTTCAGTGAGTGGTTATTATTTTTCGCACCCGGCTTCAACCTATTTTGGTTTGGGAAAGATCGACAAGGATCAGGTCATGGATTATGCACAAAGGAAAGGCCTGCCCCTCACCGAAGTGGAGAAGTGGTTAGGTCAGAGCCTGGGATACTAATGTAATTGCCTACATAAATTGAGCAAGATTCTGTCACTATGAAAGTTACTGAGCACATCAAGCGAGCAAACGGAAAAACCCTGTTTAGCATTGAAATACTTCCACCCTTAAAGGGAGAGAACATCAGGACCTTGTTTGATAACCTGGATCCGCTCATGGAGTTCAAGCCTCCATTTATTGATGTTACCTATCACCGGGAGGAGTACGTGTATAAGAAGAAGGAGAATGGACTTCTGGAGAAGATATCCACGCGGAAACGCCCGGGTACAGTAGGTATTTGTGCGGCCATTCAAAACAACTACAAAGTAGATACGGTTCCTCATATTATTTGTGGTGGCTTCAGCCGGGAGGAGACTGAGAATGCACTGATTGACCTGCAGTTTTTGGGTATTGACAATGTGCTGGCCCTTCAAGGCGATGCCATCAAGACGGAAGCGCGCTTTGTGCCAGATCCCCATGGTCATAAATACGCTTCCGAGTTACTCGAGCAGATTGTGGCGATGAACAAAGGCCGCTTTCTGGATGAGGACATTCATGCTTCACCGACCAATTTCTGCATCGGGGTGGCGGGCTATCCGGAGAAGCACTTTTCTTCACCCAACCTGAAGTCCGACCTGAAGTTTTTGAAGATGAAAGTGGATATGGGTGCTGAGTACATTGTCACACAGATGTTCTTTGATAACCAGAAGTACTTTGATTTTGTAGCAAGGTGCCGGGAGACTGGTATTACGGTGCCAATCATCCCCGGAATAAAGCCTATCACGGCGAAAGTGCAGGCCACGGTATTGCCCACCATTTTTCATATCGACTTGCCGGAGGAACTGGCTGATGAAGTGGAGAAGTGCAAGGACGCCGCAGCTGTGAAACAGGTGGGTATTGAGTGGTGCGTGAAGCAATCCAGGGAGTTGATGAAGTTTGGGGTACCCACACTTCATTACTATTCCATGGGCAAATCAGATCCGATATACCGGATTGCGAAAGAATTATTTTAACTAGTCAGCAACAATAAAAAAGCCCCGTTCACTGAACGGGGCTTTTTATATCATTTAAGGATGAGTCCTAGGGGGTAACAGGTAACCCTGTTCCTGAGTAGGCTGCCAGGCTGGCCTTGGGAATGGTAGACCCAAACTTAGCATTTATCGCATCGATGAACATGTTAGCTGTAAAAGCATATCCGCGACTGTTTGGATGCAGGCCATCTTCTGAGAATGCGCCAGTTGGAGGTGCAAAGCTTGGCGTAATCATCACGCCATCAGAGATGAACGCTTTTGCAGTAAGAAAATCCTTATAACCCTTGGCAATATCAGCTACGGCAAACCGACTGGAGTAATTTGCTACGGCACTATTTATGGTTGCATTGAATTGTGCTGTGCGGGCCAAGATGGCACCGGTTTCATTTGCCGTAAGCATATACTTATCCGGCACAGGAAAACTCACACCCCATACGGCGAGAGGATTACCACCATTGCATGTACCTAGTACAGATCCTGCCGCGAGTGGCACCAGGTCAGTGGCAGTAGCCTGACGTGCTTTGGCGTAGGGCAGAAGTGCAGCTGCAGCGGTATTACCAGC
>DNZD01000118.1 GCA_003504855.1 Cytophagales bacterium | reverse complement strand
GCCTTTGCGTTTAATCGGTAATTAATTGGTGCTTCTAACTTGGCTCAAAACAAAAAAAGCCCGCCACCGAAACGGTAAGCAGGCTTTTTATCTGTCGGGGTGAGATGATTCGAACATCCCCGACACCATTCGACTATCGTCTCATTACATCGGGGCAGGCCGACTGGCCTCCGAACGGAAACTCTGACAAGTTTTTGTGGTGTAATCGGGGCCTGCCCCGACGAGGCCTTGATACATCGACTGATAAAATGCTAACAGAAAGGCCCGCTAACCTTTGCTACAAATAGCCAAGACTAGCGGGCCGAAGTCGGGGTGAGATGATTCGAACATCCGACCTCCACGTCCCTAACGTGATGCGCTAACCGGGCTGCGCTACACCCCGAAAATGAGGGTGCAATATTAATAAATTCTTTCGATCCACCCGGAATTCTCGCCGCTAACTCCCTGCAAAAAACACTACTTTTTAGTAAGTTTTTAGCTCACCGGGTCACTAACTGTGCATGCTCACCGCTGCGTTGGAAAATATGTCGGCAGAAAAACCCCTGGAATCGGTTTCATCCGAATTCATAGCCTCTATACTCGAAAACCAGGGTATACTCCTCAAGATATGCCGGATCTACCAAAAAGACCCTGATGAACAGCAGGACTTGTACCAGGAAATGGTGCTCAATGCGTGGCGATCGTATCCTAACTTTCAAAACCGATCAAAATTCTCCACCTGGCTGTACCGGGTAGCCCTCAATACGGCACTCTACCAGTACCGCCGGAATAAACCACGGCGATATCAGGTGGACATCAACAACGCATCGCACCTCCCGACCTCACCCGACAACCAGGAACAACTGGACCTGCTCTACCGGGCCATGGATCAACTCGACCCGCAAGACAAATCGCTGGTGGTGTTTTACCTCGATGAATTGTCGTACACAGAAATAGCGGAAATAACCGGTTGGACGGTGTCCAATGTGGGCGTGAAACTGAACCGCATCAAAAAGAAAATGAAAACCATCCTTGAGTCGTATGGAGCTTGATGATTTTAAATCTGCCTGGGCCTCGGCCAGCCACCAGCCAACACCTCCTGATCACGAAGCGTTGCTATCGCTTATTTCCAAAACCAGCCGCGGGATCCGCAAAAGTGTACGTCTCGATACTTCCATTGGTATCGCCGTTGCCTTGTTCTTCCTGATCATGGTAAAGATTTACGGCGCTGCCGTTCAGGTATTTCAATACAAACTCATGGTGATGGCGGTGATCTATGCCATTCCCATTTATATACGCATGTTCCGGTCCATTCGACTGCTCGACAAATTTGATTTCGGCCGCGATATGAAAGAGGCCTTGACTGAATTCCGGGATTACTACCGCGGAACGTTGAGATTCTACCGGTGGTCGACGTACATCATGCTGACCATGATGGCGATCATTCTGCTTACGGATGGGTCGTTCACGGCACTGACGGCCAGGATACAAATCATGGTTTTTGCATACCTGGGTCTGGCAGCACTGCTTACGGCACCATTGGTCAATCGCATGTACGGACGACAGCTGCAGGCCATTGAAAACCAGTTGAGCGAATAAGGGCGGAACTCAACCGGCTTTTTATTGCGCATCCAGCTGAATAATCCAATCTTGCCGTCGTTTATGTTCTGATGCGCCGGCTGTTTCCTTTCTTGTTGCTCTTGTTCCTGGGGCCTGGTTCCCTCGCTCAGGTCAGTCCCGAAAAACTGACAGGCCATCAGCTTGACAAAAGTAAATGGTCAAAAGCAGGTCAGTCTGTCCGCAAGGCGCTGGCCAAAGACTCACTCAATCCCGAAGCGCGCTATCTCCTGGCACTATATTATTATAATGCAGATTATCCAACCTCCAACCTTGACTCCGCATACCGCTATGCGCGCCGCGCTTACGCGAACTATGCGCAAGTCACTTCCCGTGAACGCGACCGGTTGCGACGGGTACCCCTCGACAGTGGTCGCCTCGAAAGGCTGATCAACGGCATTGACAGTACGGCATTTGAACAGATAAAGAAGGTTAATACCGAAGCCGCCTACCAGCAGTTCATCGCCAAACACCCCACCGCGCGACAACGTCAGGCTGCTGTTGAGTTGCGCGACGAAGTCTCCTTCCTTGAAGCACTGAAGGTGAATACCTGGTTCAGTTTTCAGAACTACATCAACACACATCCACAGTCGCACCGCCGCGCTGAAGCACAGGCACGCTACGACCGACTTTTATTTGAAGACAAAACAAGACTCCAGACCATTACGGCGTATCAACAATTTTGCGACATCTATCCCAACAGTCCTTACCGGCCGGTAGCAGAGCGCAACATCTTTCAAATGGTGACAGCCCGGGGCACACAGGAATCATTTCAATGGTTCATGGCACACTACCCGAACAGCCAGGAAGTGAATACGGCACGCAACATCCTCTTTGCGCTACAGTCGGAGGAAGGGCATGTGGATCCTGCGTTGCTTACGGACTCACTCCGTCAGGTGGAATTGCTCAGCCGGTCATATTGGATACCTATCTATAAGGGCGGATTATTTGGCTTTATGAATGACCGTGGGGAAGAAGTCATTGCTCCGGCATTTGAAAAAATTGATGAATCGTATCGCTGTGGCGAAGTGAAAGACCGGCTGCTCGTGACGTCAAAAGGTGTGATGGCGCGCAATGGTGCCTTTGTGTGGAAAGGTTCGGTGTCGGCCATTCAGTTGTTAGGTGCAGGCTTTGTGCGGGTGTCGTATGACAGCGGAAGTCAGGTAATCCATGAATCCGGGTTCCGCATTGATGGTGTGGTGTCACAGGCACAGTTGTTGGGTGGTGTTATGCTGGGTCTTCAACGTCGGGACAAGTGGGCGGTGTTTACCCTCACGGGCCGAAAGTTATTGGGATATGTTTACAATGATGTCACGTCTATAGACAGCCTCGTGGTGCTTACACGGGGTTCGAAGAAGATTATCACCACCATCGCGCGGCTCAGTCGGCTGGCGGAGAAGCCCGAATTCAAAGAGGAATTTGTTTTCGATGATGTGCGCCGTTGGGGCAGTCAGCAATATTGGGTGCGCAATGGTCCGATGGAAGGTGTTCTCAACGACCGGCTGCAGTTTGTGATCCCCCTTGACCGTCAGGTATTGCGAAAGACGTCGTTTGGATTTCTGCGCGAGAAAGAGTCCCGGCTACTAATCTCCGGCATTAAGTCATTGGAAGGTGCTTCTTACCTCGCCGTGCATGAGCAAGGCGGTTGGATCCGGCTGTTACCGGAAAATGGAAAGTGGAGTTTATACGAACGCGGTGCGGACCGTCTCATTAGCGGAGACAGCATTTGGTTTCAGGGGCAGCTGGCTTTTCTGAGGCAGGCGGACTCCCTGCATGTATTCATGCCCACAGGTGCCAGGCTCTCGTTCGGTGCGAGGTCATCATTTCAAATCAAGGAATTCAGGGACTCATCGGCATACCTTATCCTTGAAGAGAAAAAGAAGAAAGCTGTCTACGAAGCAGTCTCGGGAATAAAATTATTCAGCCTCGAGATGGACCAGGTCGAACCCGTGCGCAACGGACTTTTTATCATCACCCGTGGAAACAAGCGCGGCCTGGTGGGCAGCGATGGAAGGCCGTTGCTGCCGGTTGAATATGATGCGATTGTGCCTGCCGAAGACCGGCCCTTGTTCTCATTGCTAAAGGATAAGAAATTCGGCTGGTATGATTTTGCCAAAAAGTCTTTGACCAAGCCTACCTATGAACGAAACATCCGGTCATATAGTCCATCTTTCCGATTGGCGTACAAAGAGAAGGGCTATGCCTTTCTGGATGCCACCGGCAAAGCTATGGGCAACTTTGAGTGGGAGGATGTGGACTACTGGACTGATTCGGTTGCGTGGGTGAAGAAGAACAATCAATGGTCACTGTATGAGATCAGAACCGCCAGGCAGTTGCTTCAGCGGGTGCGGGGATATACACCAGTGAATGATTCGCCATCAGAGCGTATTTATGTCGTGCAGCAGGATAACGTATTCGGCGTGATCAGCAGCCGGCGCGGCGTCATTATACCCATTCAGTACAGCGACATTATCAATTTGGGAAGCAAGGAGATGCCCATGTATTTCACCGAGCGTCATATTGCTGAGGCAGGTATTTCTGTGGTTATTTATTATGATTATCAGGGCAAAATTGTGAGAAAACAAGCCATGGAAGCAGAGGAATTTGAGAAGGTGTATTGCGACAATTGACATTCAAAACCGCTAATGCCCAAACTCCCTGTTTTTTGGCCTTCTTATTGCTGAAACATTTATATTCGCCTTTTACCTCATTGATATGAAACGCAGCCTGCTTTTATTATTTCTATTGTCTGGAATTTCAGCACTCTCCCAGGACAGACCAAAACTGGTGGTTGGTATTGTTGTTGACCAGATGCGTCAGGAATACCTCTATCGTTTTGAAAAGAAGTTTGGTCCTGGCGGATTCAAGCGCCTCACCGGTGATGGCTTCATGCTGAAAAATGCACACTATAATTACGTGCCCACGTATACCGGCCCGGGCCATGCTTCCGTGTACACCGGCACCACACCGGCGGTTCATGGTATCATTGGCAACGACTGGTATGACAAGAATGCGCGCAAGTTTGTGAACTGTGTAGAGGACGAGAAGCAAAAGCCGGTGGGCAGTGAGAAGGGCAATGGCGATGTGTCGCCCTGGCGGATGCTATCGTCAACAGTCACGGATGAACTCAAACTCGCTACCCAGATGCGGGCTAAAGTAATTGGTCTGTCTCTCAAAGACCGCGGTGCTGTGTTGCCGGCAGGTCACATGGCCGATGGCGCTTATTGGTTTGATGGCCCCACGGGAAATTTTATCTCCAGCACATTTTATAAGCCGGGCCTTCCGCAGTGGCTTGATAAGTTCAACGCCCTCAAGCTCGCTGACCAGTATCTTAACAAAGAGTGGAATACGCTGTTGCCCATAGCACAATACACAGAAAGCGGTCCGGATGACACCGCGTATGAGACCATCTTCAAAGGCAAAGACCGTCCTGTGTTCCCATACAAGCTTAAGGAATTGCGCCTTACCTCACCGGGCTTTGATTTGTTGATCACCACCCCATTTGGATCAGACCTGCTCACCGACGCAGCCAAGGCAGCCATTGAAGGAGAGGAGCTGGGCAAAGATGAGGTCACCGATTTCCTCACCGTATCGTATTCCAGCCCCGACTATGTAGGCCATTCCATGGGCGCCAATGCCATCGAGTTAGAAGATACCTACCTGCGACTCGATAAAAACATCGAAGACCTGTTGAATGAGCTCGACAAGAGAGTCGGCGCCGGACAATACCTGGTGTTCCTTACCGCCGACCACGCCGTTGCGGACAACGCAAAGTTCATGAAGGATAATAAAATGCCGGCCGGGATCTTCCGTCAGGCTAACATCGAAGCGGCATTGAATGATTTTCTGAACAAAAATTTAAATGGTATCGACTCCGTCATCGAGAAGATCAGCAACGATCAGAT
>DNZD01000220.1 GCA_003504855.1 Cytophagales bacterium | reverse complement strand
CCATGGCGGCTTGCAGGGCGCAAATAGGGTCAATTTCAGTAACTATCACGCGTGCACCGGCACCACGGAGGGAGGCAGCAGAGCCCTTGCCTACGTCACCGTATCCGGCAACAACAGCCACCTTTCCAGCCATCATCACATCGGTAGCGCGACGAATCGCATCCACCAGAGACTCTTTGCAGCCGTACTTATTATCAAACTTCGACTTCGTTACTGAGTCGTTGATGTTAATGGCAGGAAGCGGGAGTTTGCCGGCGTGCATGCGTTCGATGAGGCGGTGTACACCCGTAGTGGTCTCTTCCGAGATACCACGGATACCTTTGATCAATTGGGGATAGCGATCCAGCACCATGTTGGTAAGGTCTCCGCCATCATCCAGAATCATGTTGAGGGGTTGGCCATCAGGAAAAGCATGAAGCGTCTGTTCGATGCACCAATCAAATTCCTGTTCATTCATGCCTTTCCAGGCATAAACCGGAATACCCGCTTTGGCTATTGCCGCAGCTGCGTGGTCCTGGGTGGAAAAGATATTACAGGAAGACCAGGATACTTCTGCACCCAGTTCCTTGAGGGTCTCAATCAGTACTGCCGTTTGAATCGTCATGTGAAGGCAACCTGCGATGCGAGCTCCCTTCAGGGGCTTGCTTTGACCAAATTCCTCGCGCAGGGCCATCAGACCCGGCATTTCGGCTTCGGCAAGTTTAATTTCTTTGCGTCCCCATTCGGCCAGCGAAAGATCTTTGACCTTGTAACTCAGCTTGTTAGCTACCATAAAATAGTGGTTTCTTTGATGAAGGCGCAAAGGTAACAATAAGGAACTTAATTATTGATAATTGTGGTATCGGTGGAACTTTGGCCTGTCGCCTATGTTTAGAATCTACGATGAAACCTGAAATACACATAGAGATTGTTTCTGATGTCGTCTGCCCCTGGTGCTACATTGGCAAGCGCCGGCTCGAGCGCGCCATCGACCTGGTAAAGGATAAAATAGATGTACATGTCAGCTACTCCCCGTTTGAACTTAACCCTGACATACCGGCCTCCGGCATACCTCAAAGGGAGTACCTTATATCCAAGTTTGGTGGAGAAGAACGGTATCAGCAGATCACAAAGCAAGTGACCACCACCGCTGCCGGCGAAGGACTGCATTTTGATTTCGAACATCAACTCGTGTCGCCCAACACCCGCCAGGCACATCGGGTGCTTTGGCTTGCTGCTCAAACTGGTCACCAGGCTCAACTCAAAGAGGCCTACCTCAAAGCCTATTTTGAAGAAGGACAAGACCTTTCAAAGACCGATAACCTGACAAAGATTGCCACCAATGTCGGCATGGATGCAAGTCGTGTTACTCAATTGCTGAATTCTGATGAGGGCCTGGCAGAAGTAATCGCCCTGGAACAACGTAACCAGCAACGCGGCATCCGGGGAGTTCCTTTCTATGTGGTCAACAATCAATATGGCATCTCAGGTGCCCAACCGACCCAATACTTTGTGGAGGCCCTGACTTCAATTTCAGCGAAGGCCTGACGGCTACTTCTTACGCAGCTGCTCTTGTTTGATCACCGTCGTCATGATGGTGACAGCACCCTGATCCACGCGGCTCCACACCGGTATAATGAGTCCATCAAACGCCGAGATGGCCGGCATGCCCAGGGGTATCGATGGGTCAGGAATAAAAGGCGTCTCACTTATTTTTACTTCCCGGAATGTATTGCCTGCATCCAGGGAATAGCCCAGGTAAACATCGGTTTGAAGATCACTGTAGTTTCGCCGGTCGTAATACACCACGAAAATATTACCGGTGACCTCATCCACCGCCATAACAGGCATGTATTGGTGTTTACGGGATTCGTCTGCATTAATTTTTACCGGACGGGTCCATGTGTCGCCCCGGTTGGTAGAGCGTAAAAACCAGATATCGGTGTCCTCATTGCTCTCTGCCTGATCAGCATAGGTAACATACAAACTTCCATGGCTTCTGCCCTGTCCATTGTCGATCCCAATCATTGGCCTGCCGCTGGTGGCGCCATGACCTGGTATATTCAGTGACCATCCCGCCATTTGTTTGGCAATTCCAATGTCATTGGATAGCCACATCTCGCCACCGTCATACGAACGATCGAAGAAGATAACACCCTGATTGGCCCACGTCACAAAAATGCGACCATCAGCAGCGATGGCAGGCATAGCCCCCTCAGCGGTATTGTCCTCACCACGGCAATCGCCGGGAGTTTGGGTAATCTGGACCGGTTTGGTCCACTTGCCGCCACCATTGGTAGACATGCTGTAGAGAATATTGGAATGGCAATTTTCATCGTTCAGCAAATATTGATCAAACTCTGACCAGGTTGCATATACAATAGGCCGCCGCGGATGGACGGCCACACCGACAGCGCGCTCATCTTTAGCCTCATTCTCTCCCAGCACAGCACCTGCACTCCATGTCTTTCCTCCATCCGTTGATTTTTGCACGACAATGTGATCAAGGCCATTTCCCTTCGGCGGTGCATCGGCCGTATGAAAAAAGAACAGATGACCTTTAAGGTCACTGATAGCAGCGTTCTCCATGCCGGTTCCCAAGGGTGACTCCACTTGTTGATCCATCCAGTGCAGTCCGCCATCCTCCGTGCGAAAAACGTGATTGGGAGAAACCGCGATGATCGCATTGGCTGGCATTTTGGATTGAATCGCAATGGAGACCCGCACGGGCTTTTTGTCTGTCGCCTGCGGAATGGTAAGCTTCTGATTCACAAACTGAGCCCGGGATGGCAAAATGAGTCCCACACCTAGTATCAACAAAACAAAACGCATGCACTTCATGGTATCCAATTATAAGAGTTTTAGTTTCTTCAACTGCTCAAGCAAAACCTGATAGCCTGCAGGGTTCAAATGAACTCCGTCGGTGGTGTAGGCAGTATGCAGGCTATTCTGCTGATCCAGGAGCGGTGTGTACATATCAACAAATGTATACCTGATGATCTCCTGGTATTTTTTCAACTGACCATTTAGTTCCCGAATGTCCTCATCCCGTGCATGCCAAGTTGGAAAATTTTTCACGGCAGCATTGACGGGCAGCAGGCTCATCACAACTACCGGTGCATTTGGCACACGGGCATGAGCCTGCCCTACCAGAGAGAAAAGGTTTTCAAGGACACGGGCAACGGGTACACCACGCGCCAGGTCATTGGCCCCCACGTGGATAATTAACTTGGCCGGCTTGAATCGGGCCGCTTCATCCAGCCTGTGCAGGACTCCAAATGTATTATCGCCTGAGATACCACGTTGAACGACAGTTGAGTCTTTCAACATTCGCCGCCAATTACCCCGCTCTACCACATCGTCTCCAAGAAACATGGTTTTACCTACCGTAACCGGCGCTTTACGAAATGCCGCCAGGCGGGAACTATAATGTTGCAATTGAAGGGGGACCGTATCCGGTCGAGCCTGGGCCATCGCTTCCCGGACAGATCCGGTCAGTCCGGCAAGTAGCAAGAAATGCACATAGATTGAAGCCTTCATCCGGGACACACGTTTCATCAAGCGAAGGCTTGAAGGTATAAAGGGCCACGGCCAATTTCAATTGTTTTTATACCCCTCAAGGAATAATTGGTCTTCCTGTCTACTTTTAAGTATGAAAATTACCACCGGGCTTTTGCTCCTGATTCTCGGCGCCGCCCACGCTCAAACCAGCGCACCGTTAACCCGCATTGCATTTGGCTCCTGCAGTCGCGACGAACTGAAGCAATTGTGGCCAGACGTGGTCGCTCAAAAACCTCAATTGTGGATCTGGGGAGGAGACAACATTTACGGCGACTCCCATGATGCCTCCGTGCTGCGGAAAAAATACGATGCACAGAAACGAGAGCCTGGATATCAAATCTTGTTGAAGACATGCCCAGTGATCGGCACCTGGGATGATCACGATTACGGTGTCAACGATGGTGGTAAGTACTTCTCCAAAAAGGAGGAGAGCAAGGCAGAACTGCTTCGTTTCCTCGACGTTCCGCCCAACGATCCGGTGCGCACCCATCCGGGGGTGTACACATCCTATACTTACGGTAGCGGAAAACAGAAGATCAAAATATTGCTCCTGGATACACGGGCCTTTCGCGATACCCTGGTCGCCTCCACCACAAAAGGCAAACGATATGACCCGAATCCAACAGGTGATGTGTTGGGGGAAGCCCAATGGAAATGGCTGGAGCAGGAACTCACGCACTCCGATGCGGCCATCCACTTGATCGTTTCCAGCATACAGTTTCTGTCTGGTGAACATGGGTTTGAATGCTGGGGCAACTTCCCCATTGCACGCCAAAGGATGATTGACCTGATCAGCGCTTCGAAACCCAACCTTACTGTTATCCTGTCCGGTGACCGCCACATCGCTGAGTTTTCTAAAATGAGCATACCTGGTCTTGCCTATCCATTATATGACTTTACTTCCAGTGGCCTTACGCACACGGTCTCCAAAGAAGTCAGGGATTTTGCGGAGCCCAACCCCTACCGCGTAGGCAAGCGCGTAGCCGAAAAGAATTTTGGTCTGCTGATCATCGACTGGTCGGGCCGGAAGCCCAGGGTCACGATGGAAATCCGGGGAGAAAATAATTCCCGTTGGGAAACGCCCATCGTGGTTGAATAATGGAGCTGCCTTGCCACGCGGCAGAGGCCATTTCAATAGCGTCCAAATCAAAATTTATTTGCACCTTTTCGGAAAATTGAGATGACGGATAATACCAAATACACGTTACAGGTAGGCATTGCATTGGTGATTGCCAATATGATTGGTACCGGTGTGTTCACCAGCCTGGGTTATCAGGTTGGGCCGCTGCCCTCCGGCTTCGTGATCCTCATGTTGTGGCTGCTCGGTGGCGTGGTGGCCTTATCGGGTGCGCTCGTCTACGCCGAGATATCCACTACCCTCAAGCGGTCTGGTGGTGAGTATTATTATCTCGGCGAAATTTTCCATCCCCTGCTCGGATTCCTCAGTGGCTGGATGAGCACGCTGGTTGGTTTTGCCGGCGCCATATCCGCAGTAGCGCTGGCCATTGGATCCTACTCGGCAGTGCTCATTGGACTGAATGAGAAGTGGGTGGCTATTGCAAGCATCCTGTTGATTTCATTTGTGCATCTGTTTGGGGTGAAGGCAAGTGGATGGACACAAACCCTGCTCACCGGCATTAAGCTTTCCCTCATAGCCTTCTTTTGTATCGCACCCCTCTTTTTCGCCGGGGATTCCCTTTCCGGAATTTCATTCCTGCCACAACCGGGTGACTGGGACCTGATGCTCACGCCGGGCTTTGCGGTGTCTCTTGTGTTTGTGGTCTATGCTTATACCGGATGGAATGCGGCCGCCTACATTGCTGGCAATCTGGAAAACCCGGCCAGGAACCTTCCCCTGGCATTGCTTTTAGGAACGGGGATTGTGGTAGTGATCTATCTTTCCCTGAATGCGATGTTTTTGTTTGTCGCAAACTTCAATGAACTCAATGGTCAGAATGATGTAGGCAATATCATTGCCATCAAATTGTTCGGGGTGCGCATTGGCCAGATTTTTTCAGCGTTGTTCAGTATTGCCTTGTTGTCTACCCTGAGCGCCATGACCATTGCGGGGCCGCGGGTGACGGAAGCTATGGGCGAGGATTACCCCTCGCTGCAAAAACTCTCCACACGCAACCGGTACGGAATGCCCTATGTGGCCGTCCTCATCCAGGCAGGTTGGTCTGTGTTTCTTGTTATGGTTAGCTCATTCAAAGAGATCATTCAGTACATCTCCATTTCCCTGTCGATCTTCTCCCTGCTTACGGTAATCGGAATATTCTTTCTTCGCAAGACACACACCGATCGCCCGTTCCGGATGCCGTTTTATCCGGTCACCCCATTGATATTCATCGTAGTGACCTGTTGGATGATTTATTATATGTTTCGCGAAGATCCGAAGATAATTTTCTATTCCCTCGGAACGATGATTCCGGGAGCTATTATCTATTTTAGCGTCCGCAAAAAATAAACCCTTTGAAAACTAAACTTGCCCTCCTTTTGGTGGTGGTTGCAGCAGCTTGCTCACCCCGAAAAGAACAAACCAATAGTGCCGTTGCAGATTCACTGCGGCGCGACAGCATAGCCCGCGCCGAGGTAAAGCCCGAAGTCGTGGACACGGTAAAAAAAGACCAGGGACTGGATGCACTGGGTCGGTTTATCGCCGGTCTGGAACAGACGGATTCAACGGTTTATTCCAACCTCGAGCAGGAATCAGCCTGGAAGGAATACAAAGCTTCCGCCGACTCCAGCTGGAAAAAACTTTATGATGACCGCCTGGGCAAGATGAAAACCTGGCAGTCTGAGACGTTTTCCCACAGCATCCAGGATTCGCTGAAGATCTTTTATCCCTTTTCCGGCCCCGACTTCCTGCATGCCTATTACCTCTATCCCACCGCCAACTACTTTGTGCTGGTTGCCCTGGAGCCCATACAGGAAGCAGTGCAACTGGAAGGGTTGAGTGTACGGGACCGTTATAATTTTCTCGATAGCCTTCGTCATTCACTCCGCGACAGCTTTAAGAAGAGTTTCTTCGAAACGAATAACATGCGTGAAGACTTCAAACGGGTGAAGGGCGTACTGCCCCTGCTGTATTGGCTGATGGAGCGTACCGGGCACGAGTTGCTGCAACAGAAATTCGTGTATGTAGATGCCGACGGCAAGCCGCTGTCTACGGAGTTTGCAAAACTGTACAAGCAGAAAATTCCGGCGGTGTGGGTGAAGTTCCGGGACCGCGATTCCAAACAAGTAAAAGAACTCTACTACTTCAACATCAACATGCTCAGCAGTGAACTGAAGAAGCGACCCGGATTTGAGAAATTCCTGCGGGCCAAAAAGCCATACAATACTTTCGTGAAATCAGCCTCCTACCTGATGCACCGAGATTCCTTTGACGAGATCCGGAGGCTGATCATGGACAATTCTGCAACCTTGTTCCAGGATGATACCGGCATACCGTTTAAGGAATTCAAGCCCATGGGCTGGGACATGCAATACTATGGCGAGTATGTACGACCGATCAAGCTGTTCGAGAACCGCTACCAGGCCGACCTGGACTCCGCTTTCCGCCGGGCTAACCGCAATCCCCTGCCGTTCTCAATCGGATATCACTACGGCTCCAAACAGAATTACATGCTGGCTACCAAAGTGGGGCTCCAGCGCAACAAATAGTCAGGCAACTTAGCCTGCCCCATCAGGATCCAACACCCCCGTGTTGGATCCTTTTATTTTACGGCTTTTTTGCTGTTTTCGTGAATACCGGGCATCCGGGCTTTTTTATGCGGCAAATAATTATTTTAGAGTCATCTAAATTTTTATTTTTGCAACTCTAATTAAATGATGAGGGGCTTATTGGTCTTTGCGGGCATAGTTTTGGCCACCCTGGCGGTTGGGCAACCCCTGGAGGTACCCGGGCATGTGAGCAGCCATGGCACCCCCGTGCCATTTGCCAACCTGTGGATATCCTCCCTCAACGCGGGAACTGCCGCAGACTCAGCCGGTCGATTTGTCCTGACTGGTATCCCACCGGGACGGCATGTTTTACGGGTTACCGCCATCGGATATAAACCAACTGAAATCAGCTTTGAGGGGGGCGCCAAAAAACCAATACATCTTCGTATTGAGTTGGCAGAAGATAATGCCGCGTTGGACGAAATTGTTGTTACCGGCACGATGAAGGAAGTTACGCGACTGGCTTCTCCCATCGCCGTGGACGTGTTTAGTCCGACCTTTTTCAGGAAAAATCCGACACCGAATATTTTCGAGGCATTGTCAATCGTCAACGGCGTCCAACCACAGATCAATTGCAACGTCTGCAATACCGGCGACATCCACATCAACGGTCTCGAAGGCCCCTACACCATGATTCTGATTGATGGCATGCCCATTGTCAGCAGCCTATCAACGGTCTACGGACTATCAGGGATCCCCAATAGCCTGGTCCAACGTATGGAGGTTGTCAAGGGACCCGCTTCAACATTGTATGGATCTGAGGCTGTCGGCGGAGTCATCAACATCATTACCCAGGACCCTGCATCCTATCCTGCACTCAAAGCAGATGTATTTGCTACCAGTGTCGGTGAATACAATGCTGATTTTTCCGGCGCAGGTAAAATCGGCAAGCACAAGGGACTGCTTGGGCTCAACTACTTCAACTACACACAACCCCAGGATATCAATCATGACAATTTCACGGATGTAACTTTACAAAAACGACTAAGCCTGTTCACTAAATGGAATTTTTACCGGCCATCGGGTGCGCCCTTTTCCCTGGCGGCGCGCTTTGTTGATGAAAACCGCTGGGGCGGCGAATTGAACTGGACGCCTGCCTACCGCGGCACGGATACCTACTATGCCGAATCCATTCTCACCCGACGCGTGGAGATGATTGGGAAGTATGGCTTCGCAGCCAATACCGGACTTTCTGCCGACTTCTCTTACAACTACCATCAACAGGATTCCTGGTATGGCACGCATCCCTTTCTGGCCAGCCAACATGTAGCCTTTGCACAATTGCGATGGATCCACCAGGTGGGCAAGCATGAATTACTGGCGGGACTTCCCTTCCGATGGATGTGGTACGACGACAACACCCCAGGAACTGCAGGAGCAACCGGCCTGAACGAACCGGCGTTGACCATGTTGCCAGGATTATTTGTTCAGGATGAATTAAAACTTAGTCGTAAAATCACGTGGCTGATGGGGGCACGCTATGATCACCACAACATTCATGGCCATATCCTTACCGGACGTGGAAGTCTAAAATATAGTCCTGGACCCGCCTCCACATTCAGACTAACGTCCGGCACCGGCTATCGTGTGGTAAACTTGTTCACGGAGGAGCATGCAGCGCTCACCGGCGCACGAACAGTCGAGATCAGCCATTCCCTGTCACCAGAAAAATCATGGAATGCAAACCTGGGGTACGCCCACCAATTCACACACGGTAACGGGTTTACAAACCTTGATGTCAGTGCGTTTTATACCTATTTCAGCAATAAGATTGT
>DNZD01000113.1 GCA_003504855.1 Cytophagales bacterium | reverse complement strand
GTTGAGCGGCGCGAAGCGCTGCGTGCCGTAGGACGCGCCGCCACGCCCGTCGCCCGTGCGGTAGGTGCCGGCGCTGTGCCAGGCCATCCGGATGAAAAATGGGCCATAGTGGCCATAGTCAGCCGGCCACCAGTCTTGAGAAGTGGTCATCAGGTTGAAGATGTCCTTTTTTACGGCGGCCAGGTCGAGGCTTTTGAAGGCTTCGGCATAGTTGAAGTTCGGGTCCATGGGGTTGGACAGCGAAGAATGCTGACGGAGGATGTTCAGTTTCAATTGGTTAGGCCACCAGTCGCGATTGCGGGTGCCTGAGCCGGCGCTTTGGTGGATAGGTCCACTGTGAAACGGACATTTCGCTTCACCATTGTTGGAGGGATGATTTGCCATGGGTAGAGAATTTATGTATGAACAATAAGATCGAAGTGCTTTACTTCCAATTCCCCAAGTAACCTCCGGATCATCAATAAATCAAATTGATTATCTTTATAATCCTATAGCTAATCTCTATGACTTTAACCCAACTGGAATACATCGTGGCGCTGGATACCTACCGGCATTTTGTATTGGCATCAGAAAAATGCTTCGTCACACAGCCTACCCTGAGCATGCAGATTCAAAAACTGGAGGATGAGTTGGGTGTGAAGATTTTTGACCGGAGCAAACAGCCCGTGATTCCCACCGATATTGGCGTCAGCATCATCACCCAGGCGCGCACGATCCTGCGTGAATCAAAAATGATCACGGAGATCATCAACGACCAGAAAGACAGCATGACCGGCGAACTTCGGATCGGCATCATTCCCACCCTGGCCCCGTACCTGTTGCCACCGCTTTTTCAAAAGATCAAGGAAAAGTATCCGCAACTGAACTTGGTTGTCAAAGAGACGATCACTGAAGAAGTGATCCACGAACTGAAAAACAACCGGCTCGATTGTGGCATTGTGGTCACCCCGCTGCACGATCCATCCATCAAGGAACACATCATGTTTTATGAAGAACTCTTTGTGTATACGTCGCGTAAAAATGCCCTGTACGACAAAAAATACGTCTTGGCCACCGAGATAGATCCGAGGCAATTGTGGTTGCTGGAAGAAGGGCATTGCTTCCGGTCGCAGGTGCTCAACCTGTGCGAACTCCGGAAGTATTCAGACATTCATTTCAAGTACGAAACCGGCAACATTGAAACACTGAAGCGGATGGTGGACAAGAGTGATGGCATCACGATTCTTCCGGAACTTGCTGTCATGGAGTTCACAATACCGCAAATGAAGTTTGTCAAACGACTAAAAGAACCCTGTCCGGCGCGCGAAGTAAGCCTGGTCACCCATCGCAACCATATCAAGACCAAGCTCATCAAGACCCTGAAAGATGAAATTCTTCAAATCGTTCCTAAGCAGATGCAGCGGTTGAATAACAAGAAGGTGGTGGAGATTACGTACTAGTCGGAGGTTGGAAGTTGGAAGTGTGCGTTGAAATGAAAGAATGCCATCCACGCAAACCGTCATCCCGGAGGAGTCTGCCGAAGCTTTGCGTAGGCAGGCGACATCCGGGATCCCCTTGATATGAAAGAAGAAAGACAACCTGCTCATAAACAGGCCTGCCCCGATGTAGCGTAGCGGAATCGGGGTATCCCCTTGAAATGAAAGAAAAATATCCAGATCCCGGTCAACTCATCTGCGCCAATGGCCGTATGATTTCACAATTAGTCGTGATTTTATGAAATTCGTATTGGCCTGGTAACACTCCTCAAGACAAAGCCAACCATGAATCATACATTAATTACCAGTACCATACTGATCGCCGCCGGCGTTGCGGTGAAGATATTTCCCAATTTGATCGCCGGATACAATACCATGCCGGAAGACCAGAAGAAAAATGTTGACATCGGGGCACTGTCATCATTCATAAGGGTTGCCCTCATCTCGATGGGATTGCTTATTCCCATCACCCGCTACCTGCTGGAGGTAATGGGATATAAGCAACTCTCAGGACTGGCCATGTTTTTCATCATATTCCCTGGTGTAATTTACATGGTGGTGAGGGCGCAGCGATTTGATCACAATAAATAAGTCAAGCGTACATAAAACCCTATTAACCATAGCCGATGTTGTCTGCCGTTCACCCCACCCTGCCCATGCGGAACAAGTCCATTACGCAGGAATTCTATGTCAACCAACTTGGTTTTGAATCCCTGGGCGATTTTCCGGATTATCTAATGGTAAAAAAGGATGATGTGGAAATCCATTTCTTCAGTCATCCAAAACTGGTGCCCACGGAGAACTATGGCATGTGCTACATCCGGGTCACCAATGCCGGGGAATTGTACCAGCACGCCTTGTCCCGCAAACTGGATATCCCCGAACTCGGCCATCTCAAAATTCAACCCTGGAGACAAAAGGAATTTGCCCTCCGCGATCCGGATATGAACCTGTTGACCTTTGGTGAATCCATCGGTTAAGCTCCCGTCCCCGTATCCGAGTACTCCAGCAGATCTCCAGGCTGACAATCAAGGGCTTTGCAAATAGCTTCCAGTGTACTGAAGCGAATGGCTTTTGCCTTTCCGGTTTTCAGGATCGATAAGTTGGCCAGGGTAATATCTACCTTGGCGGACAATTCGTTCAACGACATTTTCCGCCGGGCCATCATAACATCAAGGTTTACAACAATGGCCATGGCTTAAACGGTTAGTTCGCTTTCAGTTTGCATCTCAACTCCACGCTTGAATATCTGGGAAATAATGAACACCAGACCAGCCATAAACAGAAACTCGGATGTAGGAAGCTGATCCAGCCTGAATTCGGTCCTCTTCACCAACCAACTGGTATACCCGTTTCCAATGACGGCAATCAGCCAGGTACTGAACAGAAAATAGCTGATGGTCTGTATGAGGTGAGCCACCTCATAGTTAAACGGACTGGCCAGGTTAACCTTTGACAAGGTCTTAGTTACCAGGAAAAGTACATATACCTTAAAGAGAGATACCGACAACAGAAAGGACACGGTCATCGCATAGTGTCTGAAACTATACTGCCGAAGATTGTACATATCGAGTACGCCATTAAGACTTCGTGTTGCCTCCAGGTCCATGCCGGTGTAAAGATTTCGGGCCGCCTCTGGGTTGAAGCAACTAACCGTGAAGGAGATGAGAATAGCACCTGCCTGGGCAATCAGTCCAATGACCGCGATCCAGGTCAAAATGTGCATTATTTTAAGGATTTGGTGGGTTTTTGCCTTGCTTTCCATACGCAGATATATTGTTTTTTGATAATTAACGATCAAATATCAATAATATTTTATTGATATTCAATAAATATGGTCTTTTTGTTTCTACCCCGGTGGGTGCAACCCAGTCGTGGGATCGCACGTCAAAACGGGCAAAAATTCAAGCATGAATGCATTCACCTGGATAGTCTTGTCCCTCATTGTAATCTCGTCGGCTCGCCATACAGCATCAGGTCAGGGTTGGAGACAAGTCAATGCACAGGGCCAGCCCATTCACTATCAGGCTGCCGATCAGGAGAACCTCTCCGAATATCAGGGTCAGATTGAATCCGGAATCAGATTTGTTCAGGCATTCTTTGGCCACACCTATAGCCGGCAGTTTGATATTTACATCCACCCCAACAGGAATTCCCTTGACAGCACCTGGCAAAAGGATTGGAATATGCCAGCGTTCAAATCTGAATGCTGGATGGTAGCCAGTGGAGTTGCTGCGAAACTGGATATGATTGCCCCAAGGCAATGGGATAAATTATCGTGTGAACATCACTATGCGGACAAGGATAAAACGCAACAACTGATCACACATGAGTTGGTGCACGTCTACCACGGACAACACAACGGGAGTCCGGACTTCAGTGCCGTAGAAGGTATTGATTGGCTGGTAGAAGGATTAGCCACCTATGCTTCTGGTCAATGTGATCCATCGCGCATATCAGGCGTCAAGAAAAGAGTGGCCGAACACCAGGTGCCTGCGGGGTTGGATGATTTTTGGAAAGGCAACGATAAGTATGGCCTCTCCGGAACCCTGGTCATGTATATCGACCATCAATACGGCCGGCAAAAACTGATTTCGCTACTTCCATTTACCAACAAGGCTGCAGTCCTCGCCACCTTGGGAATAACGGAAAGCACATTGCTGGCCGGATGGCAATCCTATATCGGCGGCCTCCAGGAATGAGTCAATGGCAATTAATTTGTGACGAATTGCCCGTTTCCGGCAAATAATCAGGTTTTCCTTATACTAATTTTATTAGTATTTATTTGCTAATTAATTTAGTACAGATTAGGTTTGTTCTAACAAAACAGATCAGCCTATGAAGACCATTGAATCCTCGCTGGTGGGCAGAAAGAGCATTATGGCCACCGATCCCAGTGTCCAGTTGTTCCAGGTGCGGGAGGTGCTCAACCAGCATCGCGACACCCTAATCAATCGACTTTTGTCGGATTTGCCGACGTATGTGGATTATAAGTTCAAGTCGCGCCCCAGTGTTCATGCCTTGGACAGCATCAAGGAAAAGCTGTTGGGTGTCACCCGGACCAACGTAGATCTCGACAAGTTTGAGTCGGTGGTGAAGCAGGTGCGAAAGAAAGGCACGGCGCGATTAACCAACGAGGTCTTTTTTTCCGAGATTGATGACATTATCCGTGGCCACGTACAGGAACCTGCGTTGACGTTGTTCAGAATGAGTGCGTGAGAATATGCCTAATCCCTAATCCTAACCCCCATTCCCTATTCCCCATTCCCCATTCCCTAATCCCTAATCCCCATTCCCTAATCCCCAAGACCCATTCCCCATTCCCTAAGATCCAAGACCTATTCTTCCCTCCCCATGCGACTCCATACCACCAATTACAAAGACGCCTTCATTCAGATTGCCGACGATTGTCCTTGTCCGGTTGGGGAAATTCCTCCTTCACGGGGTGAAGCCCGGACGGTGGCAAATATCCAATTTGATATGATCGCGAAGAATCCATACAAATACACCTCTGATGATGTGTTATTTCATGTATATGCGAGCAAGCATGACCTTGGCAAGGGAGAATACAAGCAGGCATGGGAGAAGTTCTTCTCAAAGGGTCAACCTTGCATGAGGGCTTCCCCGCTCACCAAAAGATATGGTTGGGGTGTGCACAGCAACCACGAGGGTAAAATTGCACTCTATGGTGCCGAGACACCGGAGTATCGCAAGTTCTCGAAAGAGAAAAGCCTGACAATCCTGAAGGCCATGAGAACGAGTCGCGCCTTGTAGGTGCTTGATGTAATTCAGTAGTTACTGCCAGCTACCAATAATCTGGTAATCAGACCATCACTGGTACCACTCTGGTTCCATTAACTAATACTTTTACCCCCAAGATCACAGCCCTAATCCCTATTCCCCAATCCCTAATCCCTATTCCCTAAGTCCTAATCCCCAAGCCCTAAGTCCTAAGTTCTAAGTCCTAAGTTCTAAGTCCTAAGTTCTAATTCCCTCGTGATTCCCCAACTTCTCACCGACAACTTCGACTTCATGCACATCGATATGGTATTTGTCGAGTTGCAGACGCGATTTGGCTTCCGGAAACAGGAATGGCAGAAGAAATTCAAAGTCTTTCTGGCGCAGCAGCCGCGCAACACCAGCGAACTGGACGCCTTCATCAAGTTTGGCAACCGGTTTGTCAATCCCGTCGTCAATGAGATCTTATGCCGCAATGCCCTCCATCCTACTTTTCAGCAGTTGGTGATGTATGTCGTCGAAAAGAATTCCGTTCCAAAGAAGAAGGGGCGATAGCTGGTATAAGATCAAAATTTGATGGAATCTCAATGCCATGGCCAAAACGGCCATTTTTGACATCCTTCATCTACCATTCACCGACAGCGAGGTGCATCCGGCTGGCTTAAAGCCCTTTCACAGGCCTGTCGGCGAGGTCACCCCACAATCCATCTTACGTTTGTATAAACCCCCATTGTTTATGCCTGCTCAACGTCCTGATCGGATCAACCTGAAGGGTATTTGGACTGATCTGTATTCAAATCCGCTGGAATCTTATAGGCCTGCCTACACCAAGAAACGACCTGCATTTATTTCCCGACCAGATTGTGAGCGCGGGTATGTGGCGCATTGGATCATTAAACACAACCAATTGTACCTGTCGGACATAGATGGTTTTTACGATTCGCGATTTCTCTTCTTCTCGTCGAAACCGGTCCGATATACCGTCGACAAGCTGTTTCCAAAAGCCAAATACAAACTGGTACCCGCAGTTTGGTTCAGCGGCAAGCTGCGCATCCCTCAAGGTACCATGCGGGTATGCGGCACTCAGGGTTACGATGCCAGGTTTGACAAAGAGATCATTGTCGAGATTGAAAAAGGCCATGTGCTGAAAATGGTGGTACTCGACCTCGTGGAGCGATCGCTGGTAGTGGAGTCCAATGTTAAAATGCAGGTCGCTGAACAACCCAAGGCAGCCAGGATGATGCTCGCTACCAATAAAAGCCGGCTTCGGAGGAGTGCATAGGCCAAATCGCCTAGATGTTTTCCTTCGTAATATTCAAGTCCTTAGCCAGGTCTGTCAGGAGATCATTGACGGTCAGGGCCATGGCTACGTTCTTGTTATGAAATTCTGACCAATCCTGAATCGTCGATTCCTTGTTCACATACAGCGCACTCAGCGGGGTATCCTGTTCAGAGAAAATGCGCTCTTGAAATTCCTCCAATCGTTTCACCATGTCGGCCGAGGCCAGGTACCGTGCACGCAACAAGCCTGTGCGGAGTTCAACCAGCAGGTCAGGGAATCGCTCGGCATACCGATCAAAGGCTCTCTGATGCATCGCTTCATTGTATACCTGACTGTTTGACTTATACCATGACACATCGAGAATCAGGGTCTCATAGGCCAGGAGTGTGTGGGACAAGTCGTCCAGCAGGGCTGCCTGCTTGGCCAACACAATCTCCCGTTTCATGTTCTGGCTTTGAATCCGATTGGACAATTCGGGAATCATAAGACCGGAAATAATGGCCGCGAGCATCAGCAGAAAACTCCTCTCCAAAAAAGATGAGCTGGTCAATGCGCGAAGGATGTTGGATGCCGGTTTCCTGGCAGGTTCAGAAGGTTCCATGGGTTGGATTTGAGACTAAAATAATCGAATCCATGAACTTTGTTACTATACAATTACCAAGTTAAGCAAGCTGGATTGGCGATACTGATCGGTATGGGTGGGCGCTTCAACCTTCCTAAAACCTTCGCCTGAGACAGGCGGGTTTTGTTTTTATATGATGCAAACTGAAGCTTCACTGTTGGGCGGATTAGCTGCGCTGATCCGGTATGGGTGGGCGTTCAACCTTCTTAAAACCTTCGCCTGAGACAGGCGGGTTTTGTTTTTATATGATGCAAACTGAAGCTTCACTGTTGGGCGGATTAGCTGCGCTGATCCGGTATGGGTGGGCG
>DNZD01000070.1 GCA_003504855.1 Cytophagales bacterium | reverse complement strand
AAGTTGTTCTTGTAACGGCCACCGTTTTCCAACACAACGGGAAGGTATTTCCGGTATTCCCGGCCAAAGCCATCATACACGGCGGGGGTAACAATATCCTGTTGCAACGGCGAACCCTGCGTGGCTACCGATTGGGTTGGTCTGCCCAATCCATCGAAGTAAGAAACAGACCGTACCACCGATGAAGCCGGAAGGCTGTTCACCTGAGATGGCGTGGTTATGCCACTCACCTGCAGGGTATTCTGGCGCAGGTAGTTGATGTTCTGGTCCGTCACCGTCACCACATAATCCTGCGGAGTACTGGGGCAGCCATTGACGACAGCGGTAATATGATAGGCGATGACCGCATTCTGAAGTCCTTTGTTTTGTGGTGAATCCGTGATGGCCCCTGAGCCACTGACGGAGACGTTGGAGGCCGTTCCGGAAGTAACGGCCGAGGTCCAGTTTAGGGTGGCTGGGTTTAATGAGGAAGTCGCCGTAAAATTCAGGGGAGCTCCGCTGAAAATGGTAGTCGAACCAGCTGTAACTATCGGTGTTGGATTTACCGTCGTAATGGCCGTGGTGGACGTGACACAACCGTTGGTGGTTACACTTGCCGTATAGGTTACTGTCCCTGATGTGGCGGATGTATTGGTCAGGGTCTGGCTGATGGTGGCACCGGGTCCATTGGAGTTGGATATTGTAATGTTGCTGCCGGGAACTGCCGACCAGGAGAATGTTGTGCCGGCGAGGTTATTGGGATTGGAGATGGTGTAGTTGGATTGACCGCCGGAGCAAATGGTTAGTTGTGTCGGGCTGATTGAAATAGTTGGCTGGGGGTTTATTGATACCGGCGTGAATCCGGCACCAACACCCATCAATTGCTGGCACCCGGTTGTAGCATTGATAGCCATGACACCATATGTACCCGTCATGGTCTGGCTGATCCAGGTCAGGCCTGGGCCATTCTTGCCGGTAATAGTTGGCCCGAAACTGCCGTTGGGTAACCTTAGTTGATAATTGACACCCAATTCGGAATTGTTCAGTGTCACCGATGTACTGCTGCCAGCACAGTATCCGCCGCCGCCGGAAATGGTGAATATGGTAGGGAGTGGGTTGACTATGATTGTCGCCGAACCACTCATTATCGCATCGCAGTTTCCAGATCGGGAAGCGCGAACTGTGTAGACACCGGGAACGGTTTGATTCGGCCAGGTAAGTTGTACAGAGACCCCGGTTAGTGGAGACCCCACCGGCACACCGTCGCGAAGTAATTGATAGGAAGCACCGTTTTGGGAAGAGCTTAGATAGATTGGAAATCCTGGATCGCCGGAACACATGGTTCCGCCACCGCTCACCGTAAAGTCCTGTGGATAAGAAGGTGCGACTACCGTTGCGCTTCCGGACATGGTCCTGGCGCAGCCGGTTGTTGCATCAACCGCATTGATGGTATATGGTGTAAATATGAATCTCGCCAGCGTCCAGTTCATCGTTGTGCCCGTACCGGCTTGGGCGGTCTGCTGGGCATTTCCACTGTTCATCAGGGTATAGTTCACGCCAACCTGCGACCCAGTCATTGTAAGGATCGGAGTTGCGCCGCATGTCAAGCCTGTACCCGAAACAGCAAAGTCGTTCGGTAAAGAGTTTAATGCTACAACTGTGGTGCCCGACATTGGTTTGGCACAACCCGTTATCGTATTCGTAGCTACAACGGTATAATTACCGGTTGCAGTTATTCCGGTCCAGTTGATCTGTCCGCCGGTACCATTAATAGGTGAACCAACTGCAGTTCCATTCAGGTACAATTGATACGACACTAGGTAATTTGATCCCAACTCTGAACCTAAAAGGCTTACCGTTGCTGAACTGCCGGAACAATACACAGTATTCGAACCCATGCTAAAAGTTGCGAGGGGCAACGGATCTGTGATTACATAGTTTGCCGTACCGTTCTGCCCTCTCATAAATCCATTTATTCCGGAGGAGACTTCAGTTCCTTTAATTGAATAAGTTCCTGATGGAACAGACCAACTCAAAGCGCCCCCGGTTCCGGCAGTAGTCGCACGCAAAACAGATGACCTGAATACTTCATAGTTTACACCAACCTGAGAACTACTCAAGGTCAGGGTAATGTTGTTTCCCGGGCTCGAACAATATTGGCCTACCGAACCTATATCAAACACCCCAAACGAACTGACCAAAACACTATAAGATGAAACAAATCCAGATTTAGCTGTAATGGTGATTGTACCTACTCCTGATGAAGACGGATTGACAATAATGTCATATCCGGTACCGTTGGGCACTGCAGACACCACGGTCCCAAGGTCAAATGCAAATGTTTCTCTTAAATAGGTATTTCCGTCGTCGAAATTAATGACGTAAGAGTTAATCCCGATAACCAAGGTGGGTGGCGAAACCGGAATCCATTGAGCGGTCGCATCCACACTGCCCAGGAGAAACAGCAGGACATAAAATAAATAACCAACCCGGGAGGAACTTAGTTTGGCGAATGGAATCATTTTATCCATGGAGAGGCTTTATTAACTTCTTTGAACCGAATTAATAATGAATTTTCGAACGAGACGACCAGAGGCTCCTTGAGAGAAATCCAACACGATCGTAATTTCTTTGGTTGATCTTTGGATGGTTAGGGTTCCTGTATCATCTCCATCTGATATTGCAAATGCTATTTTCCCGGGAGTGGCTACATCCGTCCAACTACCATCAACTCCGGTAACATCAAATGAAAGAGTGTAGTTGTTCTTCTGAATCATTGTAACACGTGTCACCGATGTATTGAATACATAGCTGTTATCAATCAGCCTGTTGTTCTTTTCATCAACAATTTTTGATGCTGACCAGGTCAAATTTTCACGGCCGCTTTGTCCGAATAGCGGAGTACCAAGCGCACTCAGATAGAGGAAGACAATAGTCAAGAATTTCATAGTTACTGCTTGTAGTTTTAACAATAGGTCTTCAATAAGCTCCCAAGGTGATCGCGAACTGCGATGAGTGCGGGTACAAATGTTGTGTTGTAGGATTGAACCTTGGCCGTATTGAGGTCTGTCATTTGATTCACGGTCCAACGCAAATGCGATGATGCGATATCCTGGGCCTGGCCATAGGTGACGGACACCAGAAGAATGATGAATAAAGAGAGTGCTTTCATGGATACAGGGTTGATATCTTGATTACTGCTTGTAGTTGTACGCAATCGTCTTGAGGATATTGCCGAAGTTGTCACGCACCACCACCAAACGTCCGAGATTGTCATACTCGTAGAAAGTGGATTGATTGTTCGGGTCGGTCACGCTTGTTTCACCGGCCGGGACGAGGTAGGTGTAGGTGGTCATGAATGACCCCTGAGGGTAGAATCGTATTTCATCGACCTGACCTGTAAGGGATATGGTATAAGACGTCGAAGCACTCGCCGGAACACTTACGGTTTGCAACGACCAGATGCCGCTGCTCTTTTGCCAGTAAGTAAGGGTGTAGGCTTTATTCGGTGTGAGTCCGGTCAACGTCTTTGAATACCCGTTTGTTTTGCTGTACATCCCGGTGCGGCCATCTCCCAAGGTGGAATTGGCACCCTCTTCTCCGGCCTCAAATGATGTATGGAAAATTTCGGATGACAATGCATTCTTTACCTGAGCTATAGGGTAAAGTTTGCTGTAGCCCCATAGGTAGGCCAGGTGTGAATCTCCCTCTTTATTCACATCCACCGGATTCCCTACGGCATCGTATTGGTTATAGCGGATGCGGGTTTCGAGGGGGCCGGTTCCACTGGACATCTGGACAAAGTCAGGCACTACCATCGATTGTGTGCCTGCGGTTATAGACTTGTATGCTGTGACTTGGACAAAGTCAGGGAAGTTGTCGGCGGGGTTAACTCCGTAGGTAGCTTCTGTTTTGATGGGTTCTGCGATTCGATTAGCGGCCAGCAGGGCAGTCATCGCTGAACTGTTCTGGTTAGCCGCCAGCATTTCATGGGCATAGTATAAACGGGCCTTGTGCAATACGCCCTTGCTGTCGCGGCTCTCCATGCGGGTAACCTGGAAGTGCGTGGTGTCGTCATAGAAGCTGCGCGCGACGGACTGCATCACACCTGCCGGGTTATAGGTGGTGGTAACTGTGCTGTCGGTCTTTACCCACCATTGGATGTAGGAGTATTGGTGCTTACTGTATTTTGCGCCCAGATCGTAACAGGCAATAATCGTATATACTGGCCTGCACACTTCGACCAGTCCGGTAGTATTTCCATGGTGTTTTGTAACACCTTGAACACCCTGTTGGAGGAGGTCATTAAAGGCCACCATGGCCTGGTGACCAGAATTAAACATGATGGCATTTTCCGCATCGCAATCAATGCCCTGATGGCTGTTCGTATGATTTACGAGCCATGCTGCAGAGTGGTAACCGGTATCATCGAATAGGAAGCATGCGATACCTGTATCTACGCAATGGGTACCTGTCCAGGAATTTGTAGAGGTACTTCTGGTATAAACAGGATCTTTGTAGAATACAAATTCCTGCGCCGGATTCGCCACGGTAGCCTGAACATACAAGTCCTTTTCCCACTGCATGTCTGCGATAAAATAGAACCCGGCGATCTCATGCCTTGCCTGTTGTGAAACATAATTCTGTTCTTTGGTGAGTAGTTGTTTCAGGCTGTTATATGTTCGGGTTGCCAGAGGTTTGCCATTACGCATTGCCTGTTTTTGAAAACCACTCACATGACTGTCAATCTGGTCATAAAATTCGTGAACGGTAAACCCAAGGAATGCACCCGTCCCCGCATTGTCAAATTGGATTTCACTGACCACCGGATATGTAATAATGTATTGGGCCTGAATCCGGTTTGACCCGAAGCGATTAAAATAACCCGATGTAATCAGGTCGAGTTGCAGGCCGGTATCAGCGTGCTGAGCGGTCTGGGCTTCTTCAAACTGCAGTGTGGTATGCAGTGATCCGCTGGTGCGGGCAAACCCTGCCAATACGGATTCGGTTAAACTATCAACAGGAACCGTGCTGAGGTCATCGTATACGAAATAGCGGTTGCTGGCCACCGTACCAAATTCATCTTTATCGAGAATTCGGGTAGTCCTTAGTCCTCCTACATCCTTGCTGGAGTAAGAAACAGTCTCTGTAACATCAACTTCTATTGTTGCATTGGGGTCAGAATTAACAATCACGATTTCATATCTTCCCGGCAACAAAGTTGTAGTGACCGTATTTGAATAAGAAACGGGCAGGTTCTGTTGATACACCGGAAAAATGAGGTTAGGGTCAAATTGCGGATTAGCTAATCCAGTTACTATGTCACAAAGGGATGCTGTAAAGGCCGATCCATCGGCATTACTTCCCCGATATATGGCCACAAAACGAGTGTGCATAGTAGTATTGGCATCTGTTGTACCGGTTGATTGGAGAAGTATTCTGAAAGGGTTCGATCCGCTGACCGTAAATCCAACTTGCTTCATTCGAAAATCCTCCTTGTCTGGTTCGCATCTCTGGGTATTCAAAGGATTGCCTTGCGGACTTCCGGTCACTACACCCCCTGCCCTGAAAACATCATTTTTGTAACTGAATGATGTTTGAGTTGATTGATTTAAACCATAGGTGAATTCCGTTGTCCCACCCGTCGGATACTTAATCGAAGACAATGTGCCGGTAACGGCGGCCGACAGATTGGGGCGCCGATCGGCACCGGTGAAGCCATCCGGATTCAAATTATTGGCATCCAGATCATAATCATATGGAATGAGTGTATTGCTGTTATTTCCATTGTAGAATCCCCAGAAATCCTGTGAAAAAGAATCGCGAGGCGGAAGTATACCAGGCGCATACTGAAACTGGTACGTCTGGGGATTGGTCAATATGCCTGTCCCATGAATCTCCACTTTGTCCAGTTGTAACCGAAGATATTTGTCTTCTGTACTCCCTTGTGGCTGAACCCCGGTATAGGACTGAATAAATTTAAAATATTTGATTTGAGTCCCGGTCTGATCATTAATGCGAATGGCTGATAGGGCGTTTTTCCCTATCAGATCCAATCGGCCGGTTGGAGACGGAATCAATTGCACCTCGGTAAACCCGTTCACGACGATGCTGTTCAACTCATACTGCGTAATCTGGTAGATAGCCGCCGGGGCAGTATTCATCACATCATTGCCCATTCCCAGATTGGGATAATCTACCCGGGTATCACTTCGCCCGGCCAATTGTGGTTGCGTCCATCGTAATCCCGGTCCATACACAAAATCAATCACATCGCGTTTGTTTTTGGATTCTACCCGGGTCAGCATCCAGGAAGAGTAGTATTTCTTGAAGTTCTCGGCCGCGGTATTGTCCCACGAATCAGTCTTTTCATACTTATTGAAGTAGTACACATTGCCGTTCCCATCCGTGATGGCCCAACCTTTGATCAATTTAATCGGCACGGCGGTTGTGTCTACAATGGTTGGCACCGCTTTTATTTCAGGATGTTCTATGCACCAGGCTGAAATCGGATTGGTTTCATAATTAATGACCAGCGTTCCTGAGACACCCAAGGCATTGAAGGAATAAGTGTCTGGTTGGGTTTCAATTTTATCGGAAGCAACCTCCTTCACGATTCGCTTCATGAAATCATAGTGGCGTTTCAATTGCCCCTGCGGTGATGTGGCAGTCAGGGGGTTGAATCCCTTTTCAAACTGATAATCATTGTGCACGTTAGGCGAATAGAAAGGATAGTAGGCAGGAAATGCGGAAGTATAGTCATCCGGATTGCCATTAACCTGTCGGGTGACCATCCCTCCCACACTCAGGTTCCAACCCATCCCCACCCACGTGGGTATTGCCTCCACCCGCACACCTGAAGCGTCGTATGATAAGGTGATTGGCACGCTGATTTCACGGCCCTTGGCAGTATGAATAGGAATACTGATTTCGGGGGTTCCTGTATAGAGGTTCACAGCTGTGTTGCCAAACTTGGTGAATGCCTGTGCTTCCGGCGAGGGCGGGATCTTTACAATTTCTTCCACTTTGGGGAGATTGTATCCGGGCTGTTGACCCACCAGGTCACTGGCGTTGATCAATAAAACAGATACCAGCAACAACAACCCACGACCATTAACTGAGACTCTCATTTCATTGTACATTTAATTCCATTCATCAAATCGACCTACCTCAATTCGTAGAAAAACCAGACGCATACATTGTTATGGTTACACGATGTTAGCAAGTTGAAAATAACTTACCTAAGGAAAAACTTCAATTTTGAATTAAACCATACATCCGATATTCTGATCAGCATTGTTCTACCGCATTCTGCATTAAGTCATGAATTGTACTTGGTATGGCATACTTATAAAGTAGTATATTCAGATTGGCTGTCGCACAACCGGCGGGTTGCGCAACTCATGAAACTTATCCGCTCGAATAGATGCCCATTGATTTTTGAACTCCCCAAATCAGTGTCTATCGGCGGAGAAGAAATTTATACCTTGTAAACCGTGTCAACTACCCTATTCAGGATCGCCTTCGTTGCTGCTGCGTTGTCAGGTGGTTGCATAACAAATGGATATGGTCAGGATTCCACCTCCCTGAACAGGATCACACACCGAACTGACTCCGTCAACCAGCGGGCACAACAGTCGCTTTCAAGGTTTAGTCGTGTCGCCGATAGTATTCAAAATATTTCCCGCTTCGACCGCCTCTCCGACTCCATTAAAATTGTGCAATGGGCCGACAGCATGCGATT
>DNZD01000228.1 GCA_003504855.1 Cytophagales bacterium | reverse complement strand
TACATCATCAAATCCAAACCAAATCAAGTAGAATGATCCGGCGGCAGCGCGCGCATCAGACAAAATAGTTGATCCCGTAGTTCCATTGGCACTAGGACTTGAAGCAAAACGGGCGTAAAAAGGCGAGTAGGCTGGGTTAGGCGCTGGGGGTGCGGGTCCACCAGTAGCTGGTGTTAACGCTTGAGCAGTAAGGATCAATGGTACCCCGAAATTGTTGAGTGTAAACTTATTGCCACCAAAAGGTGAAGGAAAATCAGAGGTATTGTATGGCGATGGTAAGGCAGGAGTCGCCGCAACAGCTGATGGGCAAGTTACTGCGGGCGCGCCAGGATACTTAGCTGGATAAGGGGCAGCACTTCGAGGTCCTGTTCCGTCTGGATCATAGAGTACAAGTCGGCCAAGTACCAAATTGGGTAATACTGAATTGATAGGATTGAATCCATTAACTGAATTAATGTCCGGTTGATTGAAGGTTGCTGAACCACCGGAAGTTCCAGAGATTAGAGCCATTTGCGTGGCCATAATCTTAGGCAATGAATTCGCCTGACTCGTATTGTACAAAGCACTGGCCTGCATACCAGCAACATAGGAGTTTCCCACCGAGATAAATTTCGAAAAGTTGGCAGTACCAGCAACTGGCGCAGCTGCGGGATCCGGTGTAGGCTCGGGTGTAGGCGCAATCACTTCCTGCTTGCACGAAAGAACGAGCAGAAGTACGATGACAAGGATATGAGAATATTTGATTTTTTTCATAGTCATTATTTTTGTTCGTTCAACGATTATTTCAGGAACTCATCAAACGTAAGCGAGATGTAATAAGTCTGTCCAACGAACGGTGAACCAAGGTTGGTGCGATAATCGCCGCCACCGATGTTGGTGCCGCCAATCTTCACCACTGTCTTCATGGAAGAGATCTTGTAGTTAACCTGTGCATCCACAACGCCGTACTTAGGTACATTCCAGATACCGTAAGAAGAGGACCATTGGAAGGCATCCTGGTAGCGGTAGTTCACGTTGAAGCCCATGTTCTTGGCAATCTTGCGGTTACCCACACCCACGCTGAACTTGTTCTTGGGTGTATTGAAACCAGCACGGAAGTCTACGGATTCGTTGGCGGTATAATCGGCCCAGTTGTAGCTACCATTCAACACGAAATTCTTGGGCAGGTTGTAGGTTAAACCAACACCGACACCTTGCGTCTTAACATCGTTGGTTGAATTGGTGTACGGAGCAAACAATGTACCTGGCGCCACGGTCTGACCCTGGTGTGTAGTTGGGTTTTTGCTGGCTACAATCTGACCGCCGATAAAGCCGGTGTACGTTGTATAGTAGTAATTCAAATCGAGCATCAACTTTTGTGCAATGACACCTTTGTATCCAAACTCGTAGGCCTGAAGTTGTTCAGGTTTTACATATTGGACGTTGGCAACCTCAAGCAGGGCAGGATTTCCACCCGTAGGCGTTCCGTTAGCTGCGAGTACGCCACCTGAAGCCCGGTATGCGTTGTAGGAAGTCTGCGTGTAAGCACCGCCATTGTGGATGCCATATCGGGCCGCATTGGCCTCAACACTTCCTATCAGGGTGCCACCAGAAGAAGGGAAGTAGATGTACTGGGCCTGGGTATCCGGGATACGGAAGCCTGTCTGATACGATGCGCGGAAATTGCTGTTCTGATCGATGGAATACACAGCAGAGATACGCGGTGTAAAGTGTCCATCAAAGTTGTCGCTCTTGTCGTAACGCAGGGAACCAGTCACCTTCAGTTTGTCGGCAATGTTCTTGGCAATCTGCGTATAAGCACCCCACTGGTTGATCTTGATGCGGGAAAAAGTTACGCCATCGGCAGGTGCCTCGTTGAAGATGGTACCATTGGAGAACAGATCATACTGACGGAAGTTTCCACCTACGACTACTTCAGCAAACTTAATGTTCTTGAAGTTGTAGTAGCCTTCAACGTGGTTAAGCTTGGAATTATCAAAGAAGGATGCTCCACCAACTGCCGGGTGGCTGTTTCCGTTCTTGTCGGTATAAGTACCGCTTGCCTGCTTCTGGAAGAAGTTTGACTTCACTACATCCACCAAGGCATCGAATTGCGGAGTGCCAGGGGTAGGACGATTGCGATCTGCATATGTGCGGGCGGCGTTAATGTCTCCCGCAGAAACACCAGGGATGTATCCTTGCATGGCCAATACCATGTCAGGAACCCAGGCAGTTGCTGAAGGGCTATACGTCTCGTTCATGTAGGCGCCGAGTGCGGATAAGTTATATGACTTGCCGGCATCTGTCGCAGATTGGTAGGCGCGCAGGAAGAAATTGTCGCCTTTCAATTCAACGCGATGGAATTGCTGGTTGAAATCGCGCAGCGCATATTTTTCATTTCCCTGATAGACTGAGTTTCCACCGCCATAGCGGTAGGCATAAATCAATTCAATCTTATCGGTGATACGGTAGTGTAGTGCACCATCCAACTTGATGGTGGTGGCGGGCCGGTTACCAACCAGATCCTGTTCACGGAAACCGGTACGGGTAATTGTTCCAATGCTCGGTACAGGTACTGCGATTTGCGTCTCATCCCCGTACAGGTTAAGTCCATCAAAATTGCGTTTGCCGCTCAGGTCCGTGGTAGATTCAGGATTTGTGCGATCTGTCGTGTAGTCGTTACCCAGCCAGTCTTTTGCATCCATGTAGCTTGCGTTAATCTTAAAGGCAAACTTGTTATTGAAGGCTTTGGCATAGCGGGCGGTATAGGTCATCATGGAAGTAGATCCGGCAGCATTGGAATTCATGACACCTGCCTTCACCTGGGCACTCAGTCCCTGGTATTCGAATGGGCTCTTGCTTTTCATGATCATGATACCATTGAAGGCATTAGGACCATACAGGGCTGATGCAGCACCTGGGATTAACTCGAGGCTTTCTGCATCCAATTCACCGATACCCATAATGGAACCAGTGGGGAAGTTGAGCAGGGGAGCCTGGGTATCCATCCCATCCACCCACTGAACAAAGCGGGTATTGGCAATGGTGGCAAATCCCCGGGTATTAACAGCTGTAAAGTTTACGCTTCCGCTATTTACCGAAACACCCTTCATATTGGCCAGGGCATCATAGAAATCTGGTGTTGCCGATTGTCTAATAGACAATACGTCCAGTTTTTCGATGGTGACAGGTGATTTCAAGATGCTCTCCTCAACACGGGAGGCCGAAACGACAACTTCCTGGCCGAGGAGTGTCTGTTCTTCCAGACTTACTGCGAGGCCGGTGGTGTTGGCATCCTTAACTTCAACTTCCTGGGACTTAAAGCCTATAAACGAAAAAACCAGGGTCAGCGGGGGTGCCTGGTTTATCTTAAGACTGTAGTTACCCTGAATATCGGTGATGGTTCCAACTACTCTTCCTTTCACCACGATGTTTACGCCGGCCAGCGATTCACCTGCAGCATCCTTTACGGTGCCGGAGACGGTCGTGGTCTGCGCCATCAACTCCGCTGTACCCAGAACCACGAAGAGAAGGGGTATTAGCGAACGTATGTAGAATTTGTTCATAGGGATATTATGGTTTGTTTTGATAAATCTACAAGATTTTGCCCAAAAACAAACGATTGTATAAACCCTTTTTGCGGTTTTTACCCCTGATTTTCGACTTTTGAAGGAGGTCTAGTTTCCTTTGCCTGATGTGCGCAAATGGTTGGCCAGTCGCTCGCAAAGTGCGGCCATTTCTCTTGCCATAAATTCATCGCCGGTGGAATTCAATACGCTTTGGCTGAGTCCTCCGATGCAATCAATATAGAATCGTTTCATCTCTTCAACCGGCATGTCCTTGGTCCATAAGTCGATACGCATGGTATTCTGCTGTTGCTGATCCCAGAGCGAAATGGTGATGGCTTTTGTGTCGGCAGGCCCGCTCTCGGGCTTATCAGTGGCATCCCATACGATTTTTTCGGGGATATGCTGGTCATCGAGTTGTACGGAAAACTGTATAGTTGAATTCTTCATTGGGTCCGATTTGGGGTCGCAATTATAGCATCATTTCGGGAATATCTCCTTCAATTTTCAATTTACCGGCCGTGGCATTGCGAATCATTTCTACGGAAACACCGGGCGCCCGTTCCACCAACCGAAACCCGCCTTCGGGTAACACATCTACCACAGCAAGATCTGATACAATACGCTTAACACAGCGCAGGCCGGTGATCGGCAATGAACAAGCGGGGAGCAACTTAGATGCCCCGTCTTTACTGCAATGCTGCATCGCAACGATAATATTCTTGGCAGAGGCCACCAGATCCATCGCGCCGCCCATCCCCTTTACCATCTTTCCAGGAACCTTCCAGTTTGCAATATCTCCCTGCTCGGATACTTCCATGGCGCCAAGGATGGTCAAGTCAACTTTGCCGCTTCGGATCATTCCGAAACTCTCGGCAGAACTAAACAGGGAAGAGCCTGGCATCATGGTAATGGTCTGCTTGCCAGCGTTGATAAGATCCGGATCGACATCACTTTCCTTCGGAAACGGACCAATGCCCAGCAAGCCGTTCTCTGATTGGAGTACAACATGCAGATGGGGGGGGATGTAATTGGCCACGAGGGTTGGAATACCAATCCCCAGGTTAATATACATCCCATCGCGAACTTCCTGTGCGATGCGCTTGGCGATACCGGTTTTGTCTAACATGGGACTCCAATTTGAAGATGAGACGATTTGAAAATTTGAAGATGTGCTAGCCTGCGCTCGATTTAGTTGTTGCGATGATCCTGGACAATATCTTCGTAATAGAATGTAAGTGATCAAATAATAATTCCGGAGGGGTCGGAAGGGAGGGGGCGTCCTTACAAAGGCTTAACCAGTATGAAGTTTCATCGGCTTCCTTTGCCGCAATCTTTAGTTTGTGTATAAAGTCGATTTTGCTTTCTGCATTTTGTGCCTCCCGAACATTTGCCCCAATGCTTGTGCCACTTCTGATTAATTGACGGGCTATCGTAAATTTCCTGGTCAGATCAAGGAGATCGGTATATTCCAGGAGCGATAAAGAAAATGAATAGGTTAAGTTAACAATCAAGTTCTGTCGATCATTCCGCATGGCAGAAGGTATCAACAACAATTCACGACCAACATTTGAAGGCAAGCCTATCATGTTTTCTTAGCGTCAAATGAGTCTCATTTCCAAATTTTCAAATTCTCAAATTGACTCATTGTTTGGTGATTGTTTTCTGCTCAATCCGCTTCTCATATCCTTTGCCCTGGAAGATGCGATGCACGTAGATGCCCGGCGTATGAATGGTGTTGGGATCCAGGGTACCGACAGGTACCAATTCTTCCACTTCGGCAATAGTGATCTGACCTGCGGCAGCCATCATGGGGTTGAAGTTTCGTGCTGTGCCTTTGTAAATCAGGTTGCCAGAAGCATCACCCTTCCACGCTTTGACCAGCGAAAAGTCTGCCCGAAGCCATCGCTCCATCAGGTATTTTTTTCCATCAAAGTCGCGGGTTTCTTTGCCGGCTGCCACTTCGGTTCCGACACCAGCGGGGGTAAAAAATGCAGGAATTCCGGCCCCTCCAGACCGTATTCGTTCGGCCAGCGTGCCCTGCGGAATCAACTCCACTTCAAGTTCGCCGGATAACAACTGGCGCTCGAACTCAGCGTTTTCTCCCACGTACGACGAAATCATCTTGGCCACCTGGCGGGTCTTTAGCATCAGTCCGATGCCAAAGTCATCAACGCCGGCGTTGTTGGAAATACAGGTCAGGTTGTTGACGCCCGATCGCAGCAGGGCAGCAATACAGTTTTCCGGGATCCCGCAAAGGCCAAATCCGCCCAACATCAGCACAGCGCCTGAACGGATATCCTTCACAGCTGCGTCAGCGCTATCCACCACTTTATTAATCATAGCCGAAGAGTAAAATTGTTAAGCTTTACCATTCAAAATCCTCAGGGCAGCCACCTTGTCGTCATGCAACTGACGTTTGAGTTCATCCAGGGTACTGAATCTGGAGTCCAGACGGAGCAGGGCTTCGAAATGAACGGTGATGTCCTCGCCGTAAATGTCCTTTTCAAAGTTAAAAATATTTACCTCAATACTTCGGCGCGTGCCATTCAGTGTTGGACGGTTGCCGATGTAGAGCATGCCTCCGTACTTTTGCCCTGCCTGGACCACACTTACTGCGTATATGCCATCGGCTGGAATGAGTTTGTGTTGTGAGTCTACTTCCAGGTTTGCCGTAGGGTATCCGAGGGTACGTCCAATTTTGTCGCCTTGAATCACGCGCCCGGTAATGGCGTAGGGTCGTCCTAATAAGTGGGCAGCATCCGTGGCGCGACCTGCTTCGAGGAAGGATCGGATCTTTGAACTGCTGATTGCGATGTGATCGATGTCCTGTTCCGGAATTTCTTCCACGTCAAAGCCATAGGCCGGACCGTTGGCCAACAGGGCTTCGAAGCTCCCTTCCCGGTTCTTGCCAAAACGGTGGTCATAACCAATCACCAACTTGCGTGTGCCAATGCGTTCTACGAGGATGTTCCGGATAAAGTCAATGGAAGACAGCTGTGAAAATTCTTTGGTAAAGGGAATGCGAAGCAGGTGCTGAATGCCTTGTTCTTTCAGAAGACTGGCCTTCTCTTCAAAGGTATTCAGGAGTTTCAGCGTTCGGTCTTCCGGTTTCAATACCAAACGCGGGTGGGGCCAGAAAGTAATGACCACTGTTTCGCCACCATGTCGTTGGGCAATTTCGCTCAGTCGCTTCAGGATTTTCTGGTGGCCAACGTGTACACCGTCAAAGGTACCACTGGTGACTACCGCGTAGGGCAGCCGGGCAAAGTCATCAAGGCTGTGGTAGATTTTCATGGGGAAGGGGCGAAGGGCCAAATTTCATCCGGGCTTGTTCGATAGTCATGGCGTCGTCTAACAAATAGGGTCCTATCCGCGTTCTGCACAGGCTGGAAAGATACGCACCGGTGTTTAGCTTTTCGCCAAAGTCCCGGGCAAGACTACGGATGTAGGTGCCTTTGGAGCAGACGACCCTAAAGGACACAACCGGCATTGAAATGTCTATGATGTCAAACTTCTTGATCTCGACATCACGAGCCTGTAATTCAGGCACTTGCCCTTTTCTCGCCAGGCTGTAGGCGCGTTTGCCATTGACCATCACCGAGGAGTGTATGGGGGGAATCTGCTGGATAATGCCGGTAAATTCAGCTGCAGTGGCCGCGAGCAGAACGGGTGTAATATGGCTGGTATCGCGAGGGTTTTCCGGAGCCGTTTCCAGATCGCAGGATGGCGTAGTATAGCCGAGGGTAAAGGTGCCCGTGTACTCCTTTTCCATGCCCTGGTATTCGTTGATCTTTTTGGTCATGGGCCCGGTGCAGATGATAAGCAGTCCGGTGGCAAGGGGGTCCAGGGTGCCGGCATGACCGATCTTTTTGATCTTGAGGCTGTACCTCAACTTGTTGACTACATCAAAGGATGTCCACTCAAGTGGTTTGTTGATGAGTAAGCAGAGGCCTGGTACTGGATCGGTCACATCACTTCCATTTGGGCTCCAAGGTAGTACAGGAGGAGCAGGACAACGCCCGCAACAATCCGGTAATAGCCAAAGAGTGCAAAGCCATGACGTGTCAGGTAGTTGATGAAATACCTGATGGCCACCATAGCTACCACAAAGGCTACAATATTGCCGACTGCCAGAAGCACCAACTCCTGCTGGCCAAAGGAATTTCCTGCCAAGTAGAATTTAAGCAACTTATACCCAGTAGCGGCCAGCATAGTAGGCACTGCGAGGAAGAAAGAGAATTCAGCAGCCGTCTTTCTTGAAAGTCCCTGGGTCATACCGCCGATAATGGTTGCCGCCGATCGGGATACGCCAGGTACCATGGCAATGCACTGCATAACACCGATGCGCAAGGCCTGTGCGAATGATACTTCCGTATTTTCGCTTGAGGAGTTGGACTTAAAAATCTTGTCAGTGAATACCAGAAAAATGCCTCCGGCGATAAGCATCCAGCCCACGACGTCGACGCGTTCGAGCAGAGCGTCTATATAGTCGTTGAACAACAACCCGATTATGGCGGCTGGCAGGAATGCAACAAAGAGGACTATGTAGAATTTCAGGGATTGCAGAAACCGCTTGTAGTACAATACCACAACAGATAGAATGGCGCCCAACTGAATGGCAACGGTGAAAGTTTTGACAAATGGATCAGACCCAATCCCCATAAAATAGGATCCGATAATCATATGGCCGGTGGAAGAGATGGGAAGGAACTCAGTCAGGCCCTCAATAATGGCCAGTATAACGGCCTGAATTACGGACATGGGTTATTGGGTGTCCTTGGGACGATGAAGGATCGCAAAGATTTCTACGATAAAACCAGCCACTACAATTACAGGGCCGAGCGTCAGGCCCAGGAAGCCAAAGCCATGGGGTTGACTGTCCAGTGTCATGATGGTGAAACCGGTCATCAGGACCAGCAGGCCGATGATCATCAATTGATAGTTTTTCTTTCCAAAGGGTAGCTTGCTCATGGTGCCTTAGTATAATTCGTCCAGGGACAGTCTCATATAACGGTAAACAGCCCGCCAGGTGCTGACAACGGCCACAAAAATACCCATTACCAGCAGACTCCCAAGCAGGATAAGGGTTCGGGTTTGGTTTTCAATCAGCTGCAGTTCTTGAATTTTCTGATGTCCAACCTGCACCACGGCCCAAAGCATCCCACAGGCGATGAGTCCGCCGAGGGCCCCGTGTAACATGGCCCGAAGTATGAACGGCCACTGGATAAAGCCACGGGTAGCACCAACCAACTGCATGCTGCGAATGAGAAAACGTTGAGAGAACAGGGCCAGTCGGAGTGTGTTATTAATCAGCAAGACAACGACCACCAGGAATACCGCCGCCAATCCGAGCAATACGAGGCCGATGGTGGCCACATTGCGGTTGATGGATTCGATCAGGCTTTCTACATAATACACCTGAAATACGCCAGGTACCTTCTCCAGTTGGGTCTTAATGGCTGCCAGTTTGGACTTGTCGTGATAGGCAGGATCCAGTGATACCAGAAAGGCATCGCGCAATGGATTTTCGCCAAGAAACTTCTTAAAGTCTTCGCCCGTATCTTTAATGAATTGTTTGGCAGCCTCGTCGCGGGACACAAAGGTGACGGGGTTGGGAGATTGTTTTAGTGTGAACTCCGCATTGACCAATTGCTTTTCGAGGGCGGTGACCTGCTTGTCGTCCAGGTTGCTCTTGAGGTAAACCTGAATCCGGACATTTTCCCTGACCACCCGACCCAATTCCTGGGAGTAGATTACCAGCAACCCGAACATCCCGATTACAAATAAGGCAAGGGTAATGCTTAACACTACACTCACGAAGGGATAGCTTCCAAGTTGCTTCTTTTTCATCCTGAAGTCGCCGGCCATATCCGTAAAGATAACAGCCCAATCCGAATTGGCTTAAAATAAAAATCCCCTCGGGGGAGGGGATTGTGATTACTTAACGCTTCGGTATTCCCGTAGGCGTTTGATCAGCTCACCATCTGAAATGGCCTTCAGGGGAGTAATCTGTGATTCTTTTTCATTCAGGAGATAGTAATTCTCCCGAAAGAACAGGAACAACGACCGGTTGTCTCCGTGTACTTCCAAAATCTCATACAGGTTCTTGTCGAAAGGTCCGTACAGGAGCAATTTACCCTGTGAAAATTGGTAATGGAACCCGTGCTTTTTGTCGTCAATGCCAGTGACTACATCCATTTTGGCAATGGATATTTCCATCCGGTTGCTGGTGGTCGACTCAAGAATAGGTGCTTCAGAGTTGGTCATGTCCTCTGACTGATCCATCCCTTCAATATTGGGACGAGATACCGGATCTGCTTTTTTCGTTGTCGTCGGTGCCGGTGATTTCTTAACAGGTTTTGATTCAGATGGAGCCGTCACTTCTTCGTGACCAGGCTTAACCTCTTCGACAGGGGGTTGTTGAACAGTAGGTTCCGGTTGGGCAGGGGAGGCTGAAACCTGATTATCAGCAGCCTGGATAGCGGCCTCGTCATTGTCCATGTAGAAATAGAGTGAAGCAGCGATGACACCGGCACTTACAACGGCCGCTGCCATTTTAAGTCCACCCCATGATACACCACCCGCAACAGGAACCTGCTGCAGCATGGATTTCAATTCCTGAGCTCTTGCCTTGCGTACAGCTTCAACTAATTCCCGTTGGAAGTTTACTTCTTCCTGTAAGGCCGGGTCGCCTGCAATTTGTTCTTCAAAGGCTTTACGTTCACCATCCGGAAGGCGGTTTGCGAGAAAGTCATCTATATGTTCAAAGTTCTTCATGGTCTAGTCTAAAAAGTCACGCTCGGTATATTGGGCTTTTACCAATTCGTCGAGCTTTTGTTTACACTTATATTTTTTCGTTTTAGCGGTGTCGGTGTTGGCGAATCCCAGCTTATCGGCAATCTCCTGCATCGACATCTCATCAAAATAATAATACATCAAAACCTTACGGCAGGTTTCACCCAATTGGTCCAAACACTGAGCGATGATCTTTTCTCTTTCCGGGCTATCCTGATCGGGCATTTCGCCCATATCTTTTTCTTCGTTAGACAGCCGTTTCTTCCGGTCAAGTTCCTTCCTCCACAGATTCTGACAAATGCTGTAGATGTAGGTGCTCATCTTGGACGTCAGTACCAAATTTCCTGATCTGGCCTTCTGCCAGAACACGACCAGGGCGTCCTGATAAACGTCCCGGGCCTCTTCTTCTGTACCACTGTTGGAGATTACCATTTTGGTCATCATCCTGTAGTACTTTTTGTAAATCAGCTCCAGGGCAACCTCATCACCCTTTTGAATTCGCTCAAAAAGGTCTTTTTCGTCTGCTTCCTGACCTAATTTGAATACCCGGTATGCCACGGTGGTAACCTGTTATTAGTTAAATGATACTAAACAATCGACCAATGTCGCCTATTTTCCGTTGATCGCCATTAATCAGCCCGCAGCCAGGTCTGAGTACGGTAAAACGGTCCCCAGTAACCCCTGACTTTCAATTCTTTCCCTTCCAGCCACAATTTAGCCCGGTAAACCTTGCCCACTTCGGGATCAAGAATGTCGCCTCCGGTGTACTCATCACCCGATTTTCGGAGGCCACGGATGATAACCATTCCAATCACTTTAGCATTAAATCTTGGGTCTTTTGGATCACACTTATCACACACAGGATCAGGCAGTTCTGTGGGGCGTGGGAAAATCTTTGTGATCTTCCCATAGTAAACCCCCGCGGTCTCATAGACTTCAACAATAGACCGGACATCCCCGGCGCTGTCATCAACTGACTTCCATTTGCCGACAATGGTCGATTGACCTTCGGCAAGGAAGGGGAGATAGCCAATAAGGATTAGCAGGGTTAATTTCATGGGTTCTAAAATAAGAAAGAGCCCCGGTTATCAGGGCTCTTTCTACAAATATCAGTTGTCAAAATTACTTACCCGTGGTAGCGGGTGTAGTCACCTTAATCACTTGTTCTACCGGCTGCTGGCTGGGCTTTTGCGCAGAAGGACCAGGTTCTTTAACCAGTAAGGGTGCAATCACGAGCGCCACAACCGACATCAGTTTTAGCAGGATGTTCAGTGACGGGCCTGAAGTGTCCTTAAAGGGATCGCCCACGGTATCACCTACTACGGCAGCCTTATGGGGATCAGATTTCTTATAATACATCTGGCCGTTGATTTCAACGCCTTCTTCGAAGCTCTTCTTGGCATTGTCCCAGGC
>DNZD01000386.1 GCA_003504855.1 Cytophagales bacterium | reverse complement strand
CGGTACAACCAAACAAAGCAGTCTTTCATGTAAGGCTTGCGTTTCAACCGGCGCAGTGCTTCGAAAATGGCAGCCAGGCAAACCCGGTGGGTACCGTGGGGATCTGACAGATCTCCCGCCGCGTAAATCTGGTGCGGCTTGAGCTTCTCTATCAGGTCAACGATGATCTGAATGTCTTCTTCACCAATAGGTTTCTTCTTAACAGTGCCGGTTTCATAAAACGGCATGTCCAGGAAATGGGCTTTGGAATCCGGAATGCCTGTATAACGACATCCGGCTTTGGCTTCACCCCGACGGATCAAGCCTTTTATCGTCATCACCTCCGGAATATCTACTTCACCCGGTTTCTTGTCGCGGATGGAGGTGAGAATCTTCTTGTAGAATTTCTGACCATCTGCTTTGTTCAGCCCAAAGGCCGAATTGAAATCGCGCACAAAATCCGCAAAGCGTACGGCGTCATCGTCGAACACCGCGATATTTCCGGAAGTCTGATACGCCACGTGGACATCATGACCCTGATCTACCAGGCGGATAAAGGTCCCTCCCATTGAAATAACGTCATCATCCGGATGCGGGCTGAAAATCAATACCCGCTTGGGGAAAGGCTTCGCGCGTTCAGGGCGGTTGCTATCATCTGCCTTGGGTTTTCCGCCTGGCCATCCGGTAATGGTATGCTGTAACTGGTTGAAGACCTTGATATTTACCTGATAGGCTGATCCATGTTCAGTTACCAGGTCGCCCATACCATGCTCCATGTAATCATAGTTCGTCAGCTTCAGTATAGGCTTCTTGACGGCCTGACAGAGCCACACAACGGCCTTGCGGGTGAGACGCTCATCCCAGACACAGCTATCAAGCAGCCATGGCGTTTTGACCCGGGTGAGGTTTGAGGAAGCGGCTTCATCCAACACCACCAGTGCGTTCGGGTGCTTCTGCAGAAAGGTGGATGGCACCTGGTCAGTGATCGGTCCCTCAACGGCCTTCTGGATGATGGGCGCCTTGCCCTCACCCCAGGCCATCATGATGGTGCGCTTGGTCTTGAGGATAGTACCCACGCCCATGGTAATTGCCTTGCGGGGAACGTTTTCTTCCCCGAAGAAGTCGCTGGCCGCATCGATACGGGTCACCTGATCCAGGGTGATCATCCGGGTAAGGGTGCGCTCGGAAGAGCCCGGTTCGTTAAAGCCGATGTGTCCCGTACGACCAATTCCCAATACTTGTATATCAATGCCACCCAGGTCTTCAATTTTCTTTTCATATGACTTGCAGAAGGCCGCTACCCGGTCCTTGGGCAATGTTCCGTCAGGAATATGGATGTTCTTTCTGAGGATGTCGATGTGGTCAAACAGATGCTCATGCATGAAACGTACATAACTCTGCAAGGAGTTCTTTTGCATGGGATAATACTCATCCAGGTTGAATGTGATGACATTTTGAAAACTCAGTCCCTGCTGATGCATTTTTACGAGTTCGGCATAGACCCGCGTGGGTGTAGATCCTGTAGCCAACCCCAGCACACAGTGTTTATTCTCCTTTTGCCGCTGACGAATCAGGGTAGCAATCTCCCAGGCTACAAAAACAGAAGCTTCTTCAGAATTTTGAAAAATCCGGGTTGGGATTTTTTCGCTTGTCGAGGACGTGACCATATTTTGACTAATAGAACTACAATACTACAATTTCAAACGTAAATATTTATGGCTGGCTTGATAACAAGCCATCAATGGTTCTCTACCAACTCTGAGGACTGTGAACTTTCAGGCAATGAAATCAACCACAATCCGATGAAGGTGGCCAGGCCATTGAAAAATACCAGTTCAAGTCCTATGCGGTATGTTTCAAACAGATATTCCTGGTAGTAATCCAGCAACAGACAGACCAATGGCGATGCGATGGTGACATAAACCACCAGGTGGTCGCGCACCTGACGACGGGTGATCATGCCAAAGGCAAATAACCCCAGCAACGGCCCATAGGTGTATCCGGCGGCTTTCAGGATCACCGAGATCATACTCGGGTCATCCCTCCAGCGGAAAAACATGACGAATACAAAAAACAATGCAGCAAAAAACAGGTGCACCCCTTTTCGGACACGCATGCGTCTCGCTTCATTCCAGTCCTTGCGACGGTTAATACCAATAATGTCGATGCAGGTGGATGAAGTAAGTGCTGTAATGGCACCGTCGGCACTGGGGAAGAGCGCGGAGATCAGTGCGATAATAAACACAATGGAAAGCGCTGGAGGCAGGTAATTCAGGGCAACAGCAGGAAAGAGGTGGTCACCCACGGCGGTGATCCCCTGATCCGCAGCATAAACATGCAACAAACCGCCAAGAAATAAGGATAGCATATTACCGACCACAAAAATTACCGAAAAGGTCAGCATGTTCTTTCGGGAGTCGGCCAGGGTCTTAACACTGATGTTCTTCTGCATCATCTCCTGGTCCATCCCGACCATGGTGATCATGATCAGCGTTCCTGCCAGAATTTGCTTTACAAAAAAGGAATTGCTGGACACCTCATAATCAAAGAACCGGGTATATCCTTTTGCCTCCATGGCCTGAAAGCCTGAGAACACATTCAAGTCGAGGGAATTCAACAAATATCCGATGGTGATGATCAGCCCGCCTACAATAAATGACGTTTGCAGGGTATCTGTCCAGACAATTGTCTTGACACCTCCCTCGAACGTGTAAACGAGGATCATCCCCAGGATAATCAAAGTTGTCACCCAGAACGGCAATCCAAAGCTCTGGAGTATTCCATCATGAAGAATCCGTACTACCAGGAACAACCTGGCAGTTGCACCCAGGGTTCTGGACAAGATGAAGAACGAAGCACCTGTCTTATAGGACTGAAAGCCCAATCTCACCTGCAGGTAGGTGTAGATTGACGTGAGATTGAGTTTATAGTACAACGGCAACAGCAGGTAGGCAATGAGAATAAAGCCAATGAAGTTACCGAGTATGATCTGTGCATAAATGAATCCCTGTTGCCCTACGGCGCCGGGCACTGACACGAATGTGACACCGCTGAGCGTGGTGCCGATCATACCAAATGCCACCAGCATCCAACTGCTGTTGCGGTTGCCAATAAAGAATGACTCGTTGTTTGCGCCTTTGCTGGTTGCCCAGGCTACCGCCATCAGCAGCACAAAGTATCCGATGATCACTGAAAAGAGAAGGGTTGGCGACATGCGCGTTGGTTTGGTTCAGTTACACTATGATTATTCCGGAAAGGAAATCTTCCCCATGGTAACACCTGGAATACCAGATCGCTTGCCAAAAGGAATTGCCTTGCCGGCAATCGTCTCGTTCGCCAGTACGGCAAACAACATAGCTTCTTTGGCATCACCGGGTATCCCAAGTTCATCGGTTGATCTGATAGCGGGCCCGTTGAGTAAGAACTGAATCTGTTCCACCATCAAAGGATTATGGCGCCCGCCTCCACTCACGTAGATTTCAAACTTTCTTTTCCCCACTACCTTGCGGATTGCATCAGCGATGGTCTCGGATGTAAAACGGGTAAGGGTCGACATCACGTCGGCAAATGGCAGGTCGCTGGTGCCAGACTTCTGCTGTGCTGCTTGCACATACTCCAGGTTGAACAATTCAGGTCCGGTCGTTCGCGGCAGCGGCAACTGAAAAAAGGAATGTGACTTCAACGCCTGCAACAGTCCACCATGAATGGTCCCTTTGCGGGAGATGGCGGAATCCCGATCAAAGTACATTCCCGGCATTTGCTTTCGTACCATTTGGTCAAGCAACGTGTTGCCTGGGCCGGTATCTGTAACGAAGACCTTACTGGCATCACGGCCTGCGGGCAGAAAAGTGAAGTTCCCGATTCCACCGACATTCAACAGGATGCGGTTCTCGCGCGGATGTGTAAGCAACAGGTAATCACCATACACGGCCAACGGCGCTCCCTCTCCTCCTTTGGCAATGTGCTTTTGCCTGAAATCGCTTATCGTAATTATTCCAGTGGCTACAGCCAGATGATCTCCATCTCCAATCTGCAATGTTGCATTGCCGGGCACCTCAGGGTGTTGAAATGCTGGAGCATGAAATACCGTCTGCCCGTGGGACGCGATCAAATCAACCCTGGTGGCAGGCACCTTCCATTTTTTCAGGCAAGACAATATAATCTCAGCATGCAACCGGGCGAGACGCGGATTCAGTAAACACAGTTGCTCAAAATCAACCTGCCGTTTGGCAAATACCGTCACCAGGGCCGACCTGGTTTCGGGCGAATAAGGCACCGTTACAAACTGAAGCAGTTTGATTTTCGTTTTGAGTCCTGCACCGGAAACGGCACACAAGGCAACATCCAGGCCATCCATCGAAGTGCCAGACATGAGGCCGACAATGATCCGGGTCTTTTTGCCGGACATGCGCACCACTTTCGACAGGTTCCTGTTCATGATGCTAAAAGTAAAAATAAACAGACCCGTTCTAAAACGGTTGGTCATTAATCCGATCCAACCCACCTGCAGGTTGGCCCGGCCTGGTTGCAAGGGCACGGATGAACATTACCTTTGTTGCCATGTCCAGTTTCCGCACTGAAGTACCCATAGAACCGGCCCCATTTTCTTTGGACCACCGGTCAGGCATTGTCACGCTGGGCTCCTGTTTTTCCGACACGGTCGGACTAAAGTTGCTGGCCAACAAGTTTCGGGTCGCGCCCAACCCATTGGGTACGGTTTACAACCCAATCTCCATTCACCGGCTCTTAACCTATTGTCTTGGGCAACCTGGTCCCGATGCATTTGCCTGGCAACAGAGTGGTGAGCGCTGGGTGCATCCCGACTTCCACAGTCGATTCAGCGGATTGGATAAGGAAATGGCGATCAAAGCGCTCAACGCCGCCATGACAGACACCGTGAGGTACCTGACACCAGCCAGCACGGTGATCCTGACGTATGGCACGGCCTGGGTTTTTGAATCAGAACAGACCGGGCAAATTGTTGCCAACTGTCATAAGCTACCCGCCTCCCATTTTCGCCAAAGGCTGCTGCAGGTGGACGAAATTGTATCTGATTTTATTCGGGTGAAGAACCTGCTGAAAGAACGCGGAGTGAACCGTATAATTCTAACGGTAAGTCCGGTGCGACATGTGAAGAGCACCCTGGAACGCAACAGTGTTAGCAAGAGCGTACTGCGGATGGCATGCCATCAACTCAGCCATGAAGTGGAATCGGTGAGTTATTTTCCAGCCTTCGAGATTATGATGGATGACCTGCGCGATTACCGGTTTTATACCAGTGATATGATTCATCCCTCAGAAGTTGCCGGGGATTATATCTGGGAGAAATTCAGCAGCGCCTATTTTAGTAAGGCTACCCAGGAAGTTATTGCTGCCTGGAAAGATCTAAGTAAAGCCCTTCAACACCGCCCCTTTCATCCGGAGAGC
>DNZD01000272.1 GCA_003504855.1 Cytophagales bacterium | reverse complement strand
ATGGAGGATGTTCATACGTTGCACCGACAGCGTACTCATTCCCGGAAGGGACCATAAATACACCCCGGCTATATATGCGTTCCAGATTTTCCCGTGTGGTAATACGCAAGGTTTGACCCTTCAGCGGCTTGAGGGGTAGCCAATTAAACCAGTACCCACTGGAAGCACCCAGACCATTGCAGAAAATCACCGATCCTGCATCCAACTCTTTGTAATGGATGCGTTCACCAGCGTGAAGTTCAGACTCCTCAACATGGGCCTGCATAAAACTGTCGGATAGAATCAACCAGTTTCTTATGGCCTTCATCCACATATTGGTGTCAATATATCCGGAATGTGCAATCTCGATGCCGCCCCAGGAATTCTTCACCTGGTGAGACCATTGTGACGTCTCATGAAACCGCTTGACAAATGGCAACATGGAGGGATCTGCACTCTTCAACTTCCATTGTTCCTGTTCCAATATTGAAATAAAGGGTCGGTAGATGGTATCCGGATGAAAGAAAGGCTGGTGCAACTCGCTTGATGCCGTAGCATAAAACCGATGGAGTTCCGGAAATAGTTGATCAGCCGACCACGTTTTTGTCATCACGCGTCCGGTGATGGGATTGAAGAGACCTGCTGCAATTGTGGACGAACGGTTTGCCTCCGGTTCATCAATGACCATGACCTTCTTGCCCCGATGAACAAGTTCCCAGGCCAGCGCACTTCCTGCCAATCCCTGACCAATTATTAAAAAGTCGATGGAGCGCATAACAATGGAGGATTAACTCCATTTCCGGTTGGCAATATAGACACCAGCCAGAATAGCAGCCATGCCAATGAAGTGCCCGACATACAATTGCTCATGATCCAACACACCCCACATCACCGAAACGAGGGGCATGATGTACGTCACTGAACTCGCAAAGAGTGGTGTTGTCATTTTCACCAGTTTATTAAAGATGGTGACGGCTACAGCGGTACTCATCAACGCCAGCAGTGCAATGTAGCCGAGGGCTGTCCATGCACCGGGTACGTGGTTCAGGGTATGCATAAAATCGGTGAAGCCAAAAAGGTAGATCACTCCCAGGGGACCAACGAGGGCAACCGAAACACTGGTGATGGTAAGCGATCCCAGGGTGGTGATGTTGAATTTGATAAAATTCAAATTGAACCCGTAAAACGCACAAGCCAGAACAATTAACAAAGCATACCAATTGACAGCTCCAAAGTTGCCATGACTTCGGGAGAGCATGAGAATCACCGTTCCAACCAATCCTATGAGGATGCCAAACACGGCGGCCCGGGTAAACGTCATCCGGAAAAAGAGAGCACCCATAATCATTGTCCATAATGGTGACAAGGTGTTCAGGATTCCAGCCACGGAAGAATCAATATGTTGTTGCGCGGCAGTGAACAGAAAGGCAGGGATAAATACCCCCATCAAGCCAGACAAAAAGAGATTACTCAGGTGCGTCAACTTTACTTCTTTCGCTTTCACCAGGGCCATCGGCAATAAGATCAGCCCGGCAATCATCACGCGCAATGCTGCTACTTCGCCTGGCGGAAAAACCACGAGTCCTCTTTTCATCAGGATAAACGAGGTTCCCCAGATCAGGGCCAACACCAGGAGCAGGGCTATAGAAAGCGGTGAGTTTTTGTTTTCCAAAGTCTTTAGATCAGGCTAACGCTGCCTGCGTATCAAAAAGTTCAAGAATCTCATCCAGGATGGCGTGTACTTCTGCTTCCGTATCAGCGGTCACGAGCCGGGTACGATAAGGCTTAAAGTCAGCAAGCCCTTTAAAATAATTGGAATAATGACGGCGCATTTCGAAAACACCCAGGCGATCGCCCTTCCAGCGAATAGAGAAGTCTACATGTTCTCGACATACCTGAACGCGTTGTGCCAGGGTTGGTGGTGACAACAGGGTACCTGTTTCACGGAAGTGTTTGATCTCCCGGAAGACCCAGGGAGAACCAATGGCGGCGCGGCCGATCATGATACCATCAACACCGTACTTGTTTTTGTATTCAATGGCCTTTTGTGGAGAGTCTATATCGCCATTGCCGAAAATGGGGATCTTGATTCTTGGGTTGTTTTTTATTTCTCCGATCAATGTCCAGTCCGCTTCTCCCTTGTACATCTGTACGCGCGTCCTGCCATGCACGGTGAGTGCCTGGATGCCGATGTCCTGCAGGCGCTCTGCCACCTCTGTTACATTCTTTGTTTTTTCATCCCAGCCCAACCGGGTCTTAACCGTGACAGGCAAGTGGGTGCACTTCACTATTTCAGCAGTCATCTTCACCATCTTGGGAATATCCTGCAGCAGCGCAGCACCAGCTCCCCGGCAGGCCACCGCTTTTACCGGACAGCCATAGTTAATATCAATCAAATCAGGACCAGCCGCTGAGGCGATTTCAGCAGAGCCAACCATGTTGCCGATATCACCTCCGAAAAGCTGAATACCGATAGGCCGCTCGTATTCAAAAATATCCAACTTTTGCCTGCTTTTGGCAGCATGGCGGATAAGCCCCTCAGAAGAAATAAACTCGGTGTACATGAGATCGGCACCGCCCGACTTGCACACCGCACGGAATGGCGGATCACTGACATCCTCCATGGGAGCCAGCAGCAAGGGGAAATCACCCAATTCAATATTTCCGATCTTTACCATTGAGGTTATTGCGATGCGTCTTCAAAACGCAATAATTCGCCATATTTGCCCGCAAAAATAGCCAAAAGCAGACACATGCCCTCCAATTTGGTTTCAGACAGACCTCCACTCATCTCGCTCCTGAGAATATTGTCTATGGTGCTGATTGGCTTTGTCCTGGTCGGGCCATTTTTTGGTGTAGGCGTAGCCTCACTCCTGTACGGCGCTGATTTTCTTACGCACATGTCCGATCCCCTCGGTCATCCCGAGATTAAGTACGCCATATTGTTATCACAAGGTATTGCCTCGACCGTTGGCCTGATTCTTCTGCCGGTATTCTATTTGTACCAGTCTGAGCGAAAAAAAATTTCGTCATTTTTCTACAACGAACCTTCCTGGCTGGTAGTGATCCCGGCGGTCGCCGCCGGCGTTATAGGGGTTGCAGTTGCCATTTCACCGGTGGTGGAGTGGAACATGAATATAGAATTCCCGGAATCAATGGCCGCATTTGGCAACTGGGTACGCAGTACCGAAAACCTCGCTGCCAACATCATTAAAGCCATCACCGCCAACTTAACGCCGTCATCATTTGCCGTGACGCTGCTCGTGGTGGCGGTAATCGCGGCATTCGGTGAAGAGTTTGTGTTTCGTGGATTGATCCAGAACGAAATGACGCGCGCTGTGCGCAACCCTCACCTGGCTATATGGCTAACCGCCATCTTCTTTAGTGCATTTCACCTTCAGTTCCTCGGATTTTTCCCGCGCGTATTGCTGGGGGCATTCCTTGGTTACCTGTATTACTGGAGTGGCAATCTTTGGGTACCCATACTCGCTCATTTTCTCAACAACGGAATTCAGGTGATTGGGCTCTACTTGTACCAGCAGGGCATTATTTCCACTGATATTGAGTCCACCGAAAGCGCACCCTGGAAAATGGTTGCCATTGCCATTGTGCTGACGGGGGTCTTGTTTGTATTTTATAAGAACTATTTCCTTTCACGCTCAACTTCTATTCGTGGCTTTACTCAAGAATTATAGCAATCTCGCACAACGCATCATTACGGCCCTCTTTGGCGCCGCCGTCATTATCGGGGGTGTAGTGTACAATGAATGGACCTACTTCGCTGTGTTTTTCTTTATTGCGTTGATGACCCTTTGGGAGTTTTATGGACTTGCCGGACTGGATGGGATGGTGGTCCAGCGTACGTTCGGTACCATCTGTGGAATGATCATCTTCACGCTTTCCTTTCTGATCGAACACAAAGACATCTCTTACCGGTACTATTTCCTGATATTTCCGTTAGTGAGCTGCGTGTACATGATCAAGCTCTATAAGAAATTTGAGCGAAAGCCTTTCACCAACATCGCTTACACTTTTCTCGGCATTTTCTATGTGGCCATGCCATACGCATTATTGAATATTGCCGCCTTTGAAAGTGGTACCTATAATTTCGAAATCATATTTGGTTGTCTTTTTATTCTGTGGGCGAGTGATACCGGCGCCTACATTGCCGGCACGCTGTTTGGTCGGCGCAAGCTCTTTGAGCGCATCTCTCCCAAGAAGTCATGGGAAGGCGCATTGGGTGGGGCCGTGCTGGCTTTCGTGTTTGCTTTCATCATGCAACTTTATTTCTCCGTACTTGCCCCCTGGCAATGGTACTGCGTTGCTGCCATTATTATCGTTGGTGGCATCTATGGCGACCTGATCGAATCGCTGCTCAAGCGGAGCATTGAAATCAAAGACTCCGGCAGTATTCTTCCTGGTCACGGCGGCTTCCTCGATCGGTTTGACGGCCTGCTGATTTCCGCTCCTTTCATCGTTGCTTTTCTGGAGATTTTCTGACCTGGACGGCAGAATTACACCCGGGATACCGCTCTGAACACCTAATAAAATACCGGGTTTCAGGGGGTTCTCCTTAATTTATTCCGGTCGCTAAGTACACGTCGTTTTACACCCTTAAATGACTAAATTATATATCTTTGCAACCGTTTTCGGATTAGCTTTCCGGCAGAAAGACGGACAGGAAAAAGTATACTTCGACTTCTAAAAACAGGTAACCAATGGCATATATCGAACCCGCTCCTTTATTGGACAAGGAGAATCCCTTTGAGGCAATGATGTCCCGCTTCCAGACAGCCTCCCAGATTCTTGGCCTGGAAGAACAGATCTACAACGTACTGAAAGTCCCGGCCCGGCAGGTGATCGTTTCACTTCCGGTAACCATGGACGACGGCAGCATTCGGGTATTCGAAGGCTATCGCGTAATTCACTCCACAATTCTCGGCCCTTCGAAAGGAGGTATTCGTTTCGACACGCACGTTAACCTGGACGAAGTAAAAGCACTGGCCGCGTGGATGACGTGGAAGTGCGCGGTAGTTGACATCCCATACGGCGGTGCCAAGGGTGGTGTGAACTGCAATCCGCGTGAAATGTCCGCCGGGGAAATCGAGCGCCTCATGCGCGCGTACACACTGGCGATGATTGATATTTTCGGAGCCGACAAAGATATTCCTGCGCCTGACATGGGTACAGGCCCCCGCGAGATGGCTTGGCTCATGGACGAGTATTCCCGCACGCAAGGCATGACCGTCAATGCGGTGGTAACTGGTAAGCCCATTGTATTGGGTGGATCACTTGGCCGCACTGAAGCAACCGGTCGTGGTGTGATGGTAGCCACCCTGGCTGCCATGGGAAAACTGAAAATCAACCCATACAACGCTACCTGTGCCGTTCAGGGATTTGGTAACGTTGGTATGTGGGCGGCCCGCCTCCTTGAAGAGCGCGGACTCAAGGTGGTTGCCATCAGCGATATCTCCGGTGCTTACTATAATGAGTCTGGTATCGATATCGCCAAAGCGGTGCAATACCGCGACGGTAACAAAGGCTCATTGGAGGGTTATGCAGAAGCTCAAAAAATTCCAGGTGCTGACCTCCTCACCTTGCCGGTAGAAGTGTTGGTGCCCGCCGCCACAGAAGATGTAATAACGGTAAGCAACGCAGCCAAGATCCAGGCCAAATTGATTGTGGAAGGCGCCAACGGACCTACTTCATCAAAAGCCGACAGCATCATCTATGACAAAGGAATCAGCGTAGTGCCCGACATTCTTGCCAATGCAGGTGGGGTAACGGTATCTTATTTCGAGTGGGTACAGAACCGCCTCGGATATAAGTGGACGGCAGAACGGGTAAACCGTCGTAGTGACCGGATCATGAAAGATGCCTTCGACAACGTGTACCGTGTAGCTATGGAGTACAAGGTTTCCATGCGTATCGCAGCTTATATGGTGGCCATCGACAAGGTGGCCAAAACCTATAAATATCGCGGCGGTTACTAATTCAGACCTCAGAATAGCCTGCGTAAGCATTTTGATGCTTACTTTTGATCCCGGCATTACTGTCGGGATCATTTATTTATACGCCCTATGACCATTCATCCGGAAGGAAGAACCCTCCTATTTGTACTGCTGGTTTTATTATTCGGCCTTAATGCCGGCATCGCCTACGCCATGCCTGATGCGACGGTGTTGCAAAACATAATTATTGGTATCAGCGTAGGGTTTTACCTGATCATTCTCCAATTTTTCAGAAGCCCGGTTTTTACCATTAACCGGAATGAAAAACAGGTACTGGCGCCGGCAGATGGCAAAGTGGTGGTAATCGAGGAAACGAACGAAACCGAATACCTCAAATCAAAAAGGAAACAAATTTCCATCTTCATGTCACCTGTCAACGTGCATGTTAATCGCATGCCGGTAGGTGGAACCATCAGCTATTACAAATACCACCCTGGCAAATACCTCGTGGCCTGGCATCCGAAATCCAGTACAGAGAATGAACGTACCACGGTAGTAGCTAAAATGAAAAACGGGACCGAAGTGTTATTCCGACAGATTGCAGGCGCGCTGGCCCGACGCATCAAATGTTATGTCGCTGAAGGGCAACAGTTCGAGCAGGGTCAGGAGTTTGGCTTTATCAAATTCGGCTCGCGCGTAGACATCTATCTTCCCCTCGACGCCAAGGTGTTGGTGACCATGGATCAGGTTACGAAAGGCGGCAGAACTATAATCGCAGAACTTCCTTAGTTATAACTTCGAAAGCGCACTGATGTACCGGTCTGGTATGTCACCGCGCGTGGCCGCCTGGTAATCACTGTAGCTGCAGGGCACAATGCTGTTGCGGGCATAGGTGGCAGCTCCTGGTCTGGGCACCTCCATCCACCATCGCTCGGTGAAGCGGCTCTTGTAAAAGACAAGCAATTCGGGTTCTACCGGCATCGCCACTGTATATTTTGTAAAGTCATTGCTGCGGAAGCCCTGCTCATTCTTGCGATGATAGAATCCCTCAATAAAATACCACGTCATGGTAGCAATAACACTCGCCGTTTTGTGGTGGTTGTCGTCGACGTCAGGACTATACCCGTAAATTCCAAACGAACTGAGTTTCTCATTCGTGCCCGCATACCAGGCGATCTGGCAGGCATCTTCTCCGCTCAAACCAAATGGTTGCGCCCTGTCGCTGCCCGGAGCATCCGATGAGCGAATAGCCGTGACATCAAACGTGAGCATGTCTGCCTGACGGATCGCCGGCTCCATTTCACTGAGGTTCGTTCTCATTTGGCCTACCCGGAAGGCCTCAAAATAAAGCTTTTCCAAAACCCCAATGGAAGAAGGATCGATCAAATAGCTCTGATAAGCGAGGTGGGTGTAACTCAACAGGTAGTTTGGCTCGTGCAAAAGAATTTTATGGATATGGCGGCGATCCGGCTGGATACCATGCCGGTCTTCCAGATCCAGAAATGCATCGATATTGAGCAGGCTAATGAGCTTCTCCATTCGCTCATAAGCCCAATACTGGCCATAGTCGAGGTCATGGGATCCGCCGATAATGATGGGCAGCACATTTTCCTCCAACAACATGCGACACACCTCACTGAGGCGTACATAGGTCTCGTCGAGGTCAACACCTGGCTTCAGATTTCCAAGGTCTACAATGCGGTAGCTGCCAGTACCGCGTTTCAGATGGTAGAGTTTCTTGCGGACTTCGTCCGGTGCCTGACATTGTCCTGCATGATGACCGGCGCCTCTCGTTTCACTCACGCCTACGATGGCGAGATGGGCCCCTTTGTAATCGGGCATTTTCTCTCCATAGCATTGGATATTCTTGAAGAACGAAGAAGTGGAAGTGATGGTTGAGTAAACTGCTTCGTCAACCGGAGAAAACAGCAGGGTAAGATCCATGGTGGCAGGGTTATTCAGTCGCGGATGTTGCTAAGTTAATAAACCCTGCGGTTCTCACCTTCCACCTATAAAAAAAGCCCTCCGGACTTCGGAAGGCTTTCCTTGCTTTTGATCGGAGGTCAGCCTCCGAAATCGTCAAAGCGAACATTTTCTTTAGGGATACCCATATCATCAAGCATTTTAAGTACAGCAGCATTCATCATCGGAGGGCCGCAAAGATAGTACTCGACATCCTCCGGGGCAGGATGGTTCTTGAGGTAATTATCGAACAGGCATTTATGAATGAACCCGGTATAGCCATCCGACTCGCGATCGTCCAGGCTCTTGCTTACTTTCCAGTTGTCTTCCGGAAGTGGTTCGGACAAACCGATATAGAATCTGAAATTGGGGAAGTTCTTTTCAATATTCCGGAAGTGTTCGGTATAAAATAACTCCTTCTTGGAGCGACCGCCGTACCAATACGACACCTTGCGGTTTGTCTTTTCTGTATGGAACAGATGGAAAATCTGGGCGCGCAGCGGAGCCATACCGGCACCACCACCCACATAAATCATTTCTCGCTGGGTCTTGTTGATGTGGAATTCACCATAAGGACCAGAGATAGTTACTTTGTCGCCAGGCTTACGTGAAAATACATAGGAAGAGCAAATGCCTGGGTTGACATCCATCCACTTATTATTCTGGCGATCCCAGGGCGGGGTAGCCACTCGGATATTGAGCATGACAATGTTTCCTTCAGCCGGGTGATTGGCCATGGAATAGGCCCGGAAGATGGGTTCTTCATTCTTCATCTTCAGGTCCCAAAGCTTGAACTTATCCCAGTCTCCTTTAAAAACATCTGGTTTATGTCCGAGGTCAGGGTGCGGCGTTATGTCCATGGTCTTGAAATCGACAGTTAACGGCGGAACGTCAATCTGGATATAACCACCCGCTTCAAATTTCAAGGACTCTCCGGGAGGAAGCTTCACGACAAATTCCTTGATAAAGGTGGATACGTTATAGTTCGACACCACTTCACATTCCCACTTCTTGATACCAAAAATCTCATCCGGGATACGGATGTTGAGGTCTTGCTTCACCTTCACCTGGCATCCCAGGCGCACATGGTCCTTCTGCTCCTTGCGGGAAAGGTGGCCTACTTCGGTGGGCAACACATCGCCACCGCCACTCTCTACAACACATTTGCACATGGCACAAGTACCGCCTCCACCGCATGCTGATGGGAGAAATATCTTCTCGTTAGCCAGTGTAGACAATAACGATGAACCTGCTGACACCGTGATGGTCTTTTCGCTGTTGATGGTAATCTTCACCGGACCAGACTGCACCAATTGTTTTTGGGCCAGCAGCAGAAGCAGAACCAACAGGAGAATAACTACCGTAAATGCGATAATGGACGTGGAAATTATAGGAAGCATGACCTTAAAAATTAGACCACAAATATATTCACCCCATCCACAAATCTTGACCGGTTCGTCAAAAAAAACGGCCTACCGAAATTGCCTAGGCATATGTCAAATCCTCTTTTTTGGCAGCAACCAATGGCCTTAATGATACACCGGGAGCCAGAATGACGCTAATGCCTTCCTGACTTGACCATTCGCGTATTTTCTCGAGGTGCACGGCACCACTCAGGCTCTGCTGGCCGGCCGCCTGAAACCCTCCGGTAAACACCGCAAAGTCTGCCACCGTCACCTGGCCGGGTTTGGTAAAGCTCACCACAACCTCCACCGTGGCTTCATTTGAAAACACCAGGCGATTTTCCTGATGCCGCTTTTTGTACTCATAGCGATAATCGTACGTGAGGGCAGAAACATCCGACAACACGGCTGAGCCGGTAGGATAGCTTCCCGCTCCCTTGCCAACAAACAACTGCTTTTCCGCAAAAGCGCCTTCCACGCTCACGGCATTGTATTCATTTCGCACCGAACTCAGCGGGTGATGTTCATTCACAAACTGAGGTGCCACCAGCCCATAAATTTTGTCGCCCTCTTTGAAGGCCCGGGCCACCAATTTAATGCTCAGCTGATGGTCTTTGGCATATCGCAAATCCGTTGCCGAAATCTTGTCAATACCAAAACGAATCAACCGTTCCGGTGCTATAAATACACCAAAAGCATGGGCGATGAGAATCGTCAATTTAAACGCCGGATCATAAGCCCTTACATCCAGGCTCGGATCACTTTCAGCAAAGCCAAGCTCCTGGGCCTTCTTCAGGGCATCGCCATAGCTCTGCCGTTCTTCAAAAACCTTGGTCAGGATATAGTTGGTGGAGCCATTGAATATACCTTCCACACTATTGATAAGATCATTGTCGTAATATTCTTCGAGGTTACGGATAATGGGAATACTTCCGCATACCGATCCCTCGTACAGCACCGGACGCTGATAAGTTTGCTGCAACTGATAGATTTCTTCCAGGTGCTCTGCGAGCATGCGCTTATTGGCTGTGACAACTGCTTTACCCTGCTGAAGGGCCGCCTTGACAATTTCAAATGCCGCATTGGCATCGTCAATCAACTCAACGACAACATCGATTTCTGGATCACCGAGAATGTCCTGCTTGTTATAGGTAAAGAGATCCTCCTGAATCGGGCGCGGTTTACCAGGTGTCTTCACACAAATTTTTTGAATGGTGGCCTTTACACCGCGCGTTTCATGCAATACGTGATACAATCCCTGCCCCACACAGCCGAAACCGAACAATCCTAATTTGAGATTCTTTTTCATATTGATACTGATGAACTAATGGTTTTATAAAACTCCTGAATGATGTCACACAACTGATCAAATTCTACCAGAAAGCCATCGTGTCCGTACAAGGACTGCAGGTGAGCCAACCTGGCACCCGGTATTTTTTCTGCCAGCAAACGCTGTTCACTAATCTGAAACAATAAATCCGTTTCTATCCCTACCACCAGCGTTTTTGGCTGGACTTGTTTCAATACTTCGTCAATAGGTCCCCGACCCCTGCCAATGTGGTGACTGTCCATGGCTTTGGTTAATGTCCAATATGTAAATGCATTAAACCGATCGGCCAATTTCCCTCCCTGATACTGCTGATAGGATGCGGCACGAAAATGGTCCAGTTTGTTATCGGTCTGCTCTTGCTGCGTCGCCAGAAATCCCTCTGCCGACCGGTAAGAAAGCATTCCGATGGCCCTGGCCGCTTTCATGCCCTGCTTTCCTGCATCTAGCCGTTGTTCATTCCAGGTGGGGTCTGCTGCAATCGCCATCCTTTGCGCTTCATTAAACGCAATGCCCCAGGGAGAATGGCTGGCATTGGTCGCGATAAGGATGAGGTGACGAAATACGGAAGGCGCCAACAATGTCCATTCAAGGGCCTGTTGTCCACCCAATGAACTTCCAATCACCGTATCCACCTGATCATATCCCAATGCCTGACGCAAAAGATCAAATGACCGCGCAATGTCCCGGTTGGTTATGGCAGGAAAACTGTGGTAGTACGGTTCATTGGTAACCGGATTTATGGACAGCGGACCCGTTGATCCATAACATCCGCCCAGGGTGTTGGCACAAATAACAAAGTACTCAGCAGGATCATAAGGTCCACCGGCCTCAAACAATCCAGGCCACCAGGAAGTAACGTCCGAACTTCCGGTCAGGGCATGGATTACCCACACCACCTTGGAATGCGAAGCATTGGGCTTTCCCAGTGTAGTGTATTGCAATTCGAAGCCGGGAAGTACTCCCCCGGCCTCGAGTGCAAATGGTTTCTCATACCGAAAGACCTGCTGATTTTTCATATCACTTACTTATCCACCAATACGCCGCTTGCAAATGATTTGGCAAATGCCTGCTCAAAGTCCGCTTTGATATCGTCAATATGTTCGGTACCTACTGACACACGCAGCAGGGTGGGCAACACTCCCGATGAGAGTTGCTCTTCATCGGTCAATTGTTGATGGGTCGTGGCGGAAGGCTGAATAATCAATGTCTTTGAATCACCCACATTGGCCAGGTGACTTACCAGCTTGAGGTTATCTACCAGATCGGTTGTGTTTTTCTTTGAACCCTTGACGGTAAAAGAAAGCACCGCACCAAAACCATTACGCAGGTATTTCTTGGCAAGGGCATGATAGGTACTGCTGGTAAGTCCGGGATAGTTTACCGTTTCAACATGGGGGTGTCCTTCGAGCCATTTGGCAAGCGACAAGGCATTGTCGACGGCCCGTTGAACCCGGAGTGACAGTGTCTCCAGTCCTTGCAACAGCAGAAATGAATTAAATGGACTCAGGGCAGGGCCAAAGTCGCGGAGGCCTTCCACCCGGGCGCGGATAATGAATGCAATATTGGGTAAGCCCAGCGGATTGCCCTCGCCAAATACATCCCAGAATTTCAATCCGTGGTATCCCTCACTTGGCTCGGTGAATTGCGGGAACTTTCCATTGTTCCAGCGGTAATTGCCACCATCAACAATCACGCCGCCGATTGATGTGCCGTGCCCGCCAATCCATTTGGTGGCTGATTCCACTACGATGTTTGCGCCATATTGTATCGGGCGAAATAAATAGCCGCCAGCGCCAAAGGTATTATCAACGATAAGCGGTACATCGTGCTTTCTTGCGAGGGCGGCGATCGCTTCAAAATCGGGAATGTTAAATCCGGGATTTCCGATTGTTTCCAGGTAGATGGCCTTGGTACGGGCATCAATGTGCTTTTCAAATGAAGCAGGTTGATCACCTTCGGCAAAGCGAACCTCGATACCTAGTCGCTTAAACGCCACTTTAAATTGGTTGTAAGTTCCGCCATACAGGAATGAGGTTGACACGAAATTGTCACCAGCCTGAAGGATGTTATTCAGCGCTATGAATTGTGCAGCCTGCCCTGACCCTACCGCCAGGGCTGCTACCCCACCTTCGAGGGCGGCAATCCGCTTCTCGAATACGTCGGTAGTAGGATTCATGATGCGGGTATATATATTTCCAAACTCTTTGAGGGCAAACAAATTGGCGCCGTGTTCAGAGTTCTTAAACACATATGACGTAGTCTGATAAATCGGTACAGCGCGTGAACCGGTAGCGGGATCTACTTCCTGACCGGCATGTAACTGGAGGGTTTCAAATCTTGGTGTTGACATAAAATGGATATTTAAAATGTTAGTAATCGAATTGGGAATAGACGTGTACCTGTCACGGTGCCGAAGCATCGGTAGGAATCACAAGTGTTGATGGAGTGAGGGCGATCAGCAACAACAGCACGCATGAACCGCAACCGGTTTCATGGGCATTGTAATAATCGTTGTTCGGGTGCTTATTAAAGCACTCGGCCTGCGATGGGCCTTGGGGCGGAATTTGTTGAACTGGTTTTTCATTTTTTAACCGGTTTATATTTCCCCTGAGACCCTCTCAGAGGCAGGATTTAGCACCTTTCGGCATTCCTTTCCGACTTTATCGGAATGAACCCGGGGTTGCTAGCGCTTCACAGAGCCTTTCTCTCCACGCTTCTTTATAAATCGATTATGGCTGAAATGCCTCATCGATCTGATAACACAAACGTATACCAGTTTAGTAGAGTTTCCAACTGGCCTCTTAAAAAATTGTTAATTTTTTTTTGAAATACCCTATCGGGCGTTAGTACTAACCGGACTAACCGGGAGCCTCACGGTAAACGTTGAACCAACACCAAATTCACTTTCAACAGCAATGGTGCCATTGAGTCGTTCAACAGCGCGCTTCAGAATATACAAACCCAGTCCTGACCCTTGTGTGCGATCAGTGCCCCTGAAAAACATGTCAAAGATATTCTGACGATGATTCTCCGGTATACCCTGACCATTATCCTGCACCACAATAACTATCTCTTCATGTTCCTGCCTAACGTTGATACGCACAAATGATTCAGCGCGGGGGCGATAGTATTTTATTGCATTCTCAATCAGGTTCTGAAGGATGGTGTTTACAATAGCCCATTCTGACTTGAATGCTACCGGACTAATTTCCTTTATTATCCGAATGGATTTCGACTGTGGCAGATAGCGACAGGAGTCAATGCAATCCGTAGTCAGTTTGTCAAAATCAATAATCGTTAAGCCCTCCTGCTGGTTGCTGATCCTGGTTAGATTGATAAGTCCCATCACAATATCATTCACCCGGAGAATCTGTGAATGATACATATTGAACAACTTTAGCGATTCAGGATGCGTAATCTCACGTGAGACGAGGCTGCTGAGCCCCATGAGGGAGGATATGGGGCCTTTAATGTCATGTGAAACCCGGTAGAAGAATGAATCCAGCTCTGCATTCTTACGTTCGATAATCTCGTTTCGCTCCTGCTGCTGTTTGGCCTCCTGTTCAAGTCTTTCGATTTGGCTTACGGCGTCATAGCTCTTGATCAGGTTGTAGGTCTCCTTATCAACAACGGCATCCTTGCATTGCATGTGCTTTTCGAGGAAGTCGAGTGCCATAGCCTCATTTCCTTCCCGCTTGGCCAATAGATACAAGTTATGAAACACCCGATATCGCACGACCTGAAAATTGATCGGCCCGGAAATTTCAAGGGCCATATCAAAATAGTTCCTGGCACGGGAAAAATCGGACATCTCCATGTAGGCAACGCCGAGTTTATTGTAAGCCATTCCCATGCCCAGTTGGTCACCTGCCTGCTGCAGCAACCGGCAGGTTTCTTCAAGATCAACAATCGCCTTGGGTTGATCTCCCAACTTGCTATATATCTTTCCTCGCCCGTATAATGCGAAGGCAAGTCCGCGCTGGTCGTTGGTCTTGATTTTCAAATCCACGCTTCGCTCAATTGTCTCGAGTGCCTGAGCGTGCTTTCCTTGTTTAAAATATATCGCCGAAAGCGGATTGAGGGCATTTGATTCCAGTGATGGGTCATGGATGGCCCTGGCGGCTTCGATCGACTTCTCATAAGATTCAACTGCCTTCCCGGAGTCTGCAAAAAGTTCATACACCGTACCCATGCTTTTCAGGGTACGCGCTTGATTGTAGTGGTCGCCTAAGTGGCGATAAATATTAAGGCTGTCCACCAAAAGCAACAGCGCCTGGTGATAATTATTCGTGCGATAATAAATGCTCCCGATGTTGTACTTGGCGTCGGCAATTCCTTTTTGATCCTGACGCTCTTCAAAATACCGCAAGGCATCGCTTGAATATTCCAGCGCAATATCGAACCGACCTTGTATGAGGTAAAACAAGCCCAGATTGGTTTGGGCTGCCATCTGAAGTTCTTCGAGTTGATGGATTTTACATGACCGAAGCAAATCTTCAGTCAGTTCAATACTCTTCTTCAGGTCGGAGGAGCGCAGGGCATAGGCTGCCTGCAGTTCATCAGCAAATCGAATAGCCAGTTCTTCCGATGTGGAAATGGGTGCGGTGGTCACTGGGGAAAGTGGATTAAACAAACTTAATAAATCCCCCTCAATTGACACCCACCAAAAGTCAGGTCAACATCCCGCCGTCCACCTGAATTACCTGGCCGGTGATATATGCAGAACGGTCAGATGCAAGGAAAACGCAGGCCTCTGCCACATCATCTGGCTGTCCACCCCGCTTCAAAGGTATTGCATCACGCCAGGTCTGTACAGTCTTTGGGTCCAGCTTGGCTGTCATTTCAGTTTCAATGAACCCTGGTGCCACGGCATTTGAACGGATGCCACGCGAACCAAGTTCAAGGGCAATGGACTTGGTGAACCCGATGATTCCTGCTTTTGAGGCTGCGTAATTTGCCTGCCCGGCATTGCCCTTAAGGCCAACCACCGAAGTCATGTTGATGATGGATCCGGATTTTTGTTTCATCATGGGTTTGCAGGCAGCCTTTACCGTGTTGAAACATGACTTGAGATTCACCTGCATTATTTTGTCCCACATGTCTTCAGTCATCCGAAGCAGAAGGTTGTCCATTGTAATACCGGCATTGTTTACAAGAATATCCAGGGATCCAAACTCAGCCACCACATCGGCAATCAATTTATCAGCCTGGGCAAAATCAGATGCGTCGGATCGGTATCCCTTGGCTTTAACACCTTTTGCCGCGAGTTCAGCCTCCAGTGCCAAACCTTGTTCTACACTCGACAGGTAGGTAAAAGCAACGTTGGCGCCCTCTTCGGCAAATTTGAGGGCAATGGCCCTTCCAATTCCTTTGGATGCACCGGTAACCAGTGCGTTTTTCTGTTGGAGGAGTTTCATATCGGGTGGTCAAAGAAGTGGACAAAAATAGTATTTTTCATTTAATGGTTCCGCGGCATATCTTTGGGCTCAACATAACACAAACAGCATGGCGAATTACGATTTGATAGTGATCGGATCAGGTCCCGGAGGCTACGTGGCCGCTATCCGCGCGTCTCAATTGGGCATGAAAGTCGGCGTGGTAGAGAAAGCCGAGTTGGGTGGCATCTGCCTCAACT
>DNZD01000074.1 GCA_003504855.1 Cytophagales bacterium | reverse complement strand
TGGCCTCACAGGCAGCCCGTGCAGCCCAGGCCAACCCGGTGGAGTCGCTGCGGAGCGAATAAGAGATCAATAGAAGAACACCTCGTCAACCATCACCCATCCCTTACTGCCCTTGCCAGAATGCCACTGCGGCAATTTTGCCACGGGCTTGAGCATCAGTTTGTAATACCGGTAGCTCGCTCCTTTCAAGGGAATGGAGAGGATACCCATGCGGGTTGGTTCACTCTTCGGGGGTTGTACGGGTTGCGTGATCACCAATCGATCAAGCTTATCCGCCGACATACCAGCAAAGACTTCCACTTCAGCCGGAGGAAAAATGTAAGAACCCAGGTTGTGGGCGTAGCTCACCACCAGCGAGGAGACTGATATTCCTTTCTCGCCGAAATCAAATAAAGCCTCCATCGGCTGTTCACGGTATCCGAGCCATGACGGTTCGCGATACACATCGAGAAATCCCTTACGACCATTGATGAGCGTCGCGCCACCTTCGCCCGGGTATTGCTTGTCTGGTGACTTCAACAAAGTGGCGGAAACCGGATGAAGTCCCTCCGGAAATACGGTTGCTTCTGTCACTGCACTGCAATACCATCCCGGCTTGCACGCTATGGCGCGTATGAAGGTAGGCCTGGAAACCGATAGTGGCTTATCATAAACGACCGACCCCAGGCTGTCCGGCGTTGAACCATCCAGGGTATAACGGATCGTAACCCCCGGCATGGCACTTCGAATGGGCACCAATTGTCCCTTCGCCACCAGCCCTTCTGCTACGATAGCAGGTGCACTCAGCTTGAGGGTCTGGTTGTCCACAAAGTCATTCACCACCAACTGAATTTTCGGATATTGTTTCGCCAATTCCTTTCGCTGGGTTTCATCGATGGGCGTATTGGCTATGAATACCTCTTCGAGTGCGGGCATCCCCAACAGGGGCTTGATGTTTTCGGCTGTGACCTGCGTTCCCGCCAGGGACACACTGCGAAGGTGTGAGAAGTTTTTCCAACCCTTGAATCCACTGCCAGTGATCTTGCTGAAACTGAGATTCAGTTTCTCCAGACGGTGAAAGCCCCCGATTACTTCCAGGTCCTGGTCCGATACCGGCATCTGATTCAGGTTGAGCACTACCAATTGGTCCGCGATTGTCTGGAGGCGGGATAATTGTTCAGGTTTATAGGCCTGTTGAATAAAAAAATCGGCTTGTAAAGCCGGGCTATCCCGGTACAGCGGGAATATTGAGCAGAATGGAGTGTTGAGTTCAGTGATAGTTGTAGTCGAAGCAGCAGGGATATCATCATACGAAATCACCGGTACAACGCTAACCTGCCCACCGATCGTCTTAGAAAGGATTTTCAAGGAATCGCCATCATTCAGGTCATCTACTTTAGTTGAAAAATCCGGTCCATGCTGAATCCAGAGTTCAATGAGTCTGATTTCCTGGGCAGTAAGTTGTGGCTTTCCTTCCGGTGGCATGTGGTCTTCATCCTTCATGGGCAAATGGAGATAGCGCACCAACCGGCTTTTATCCGGAGCGCCTTCTACCCATTCCTTTCCTTTCTTTCCACCGTGTCTGAACTTGTCCACGTCAGTCATGATTAACTTTCCTTTGGACTTTGATTCATTGTGACAGGATATGCACTTCCGCTCCAGGAGAGGAAGGATAGCTTCCTGGTAGACACTGCCATTGGAAACGGTGTGGAGCCTGGGATCAGAAATGGGCGCTAAAATAAAGTTCTGTCCATGTGTGAGATAACCACCTGTGTGTCCGGCAAAAAACACAGTCGCAATTGCTGGGCCTCCCGTAACATAAAAAAAGGTATTGGTTCTTTGGGTCCGCTCAAAACCAATGAGGAGCAGATAGCACAAGATACTGAGCAGAATACCGCTAAGCCGGTGTTGTTGCAGCCAAGCGGCGCCGTAGTCAGATTGATGGGACAGGAAAAAACCGAGCAAGGCCGTGATGGATGCGGTGAGTGAAGCAAACAGCAGCACCATCATCATGATATTTCGAAAAGCCCGTTTCTTTAATTCGCCGCGCAGCAACAACACAAAAACAGCAAACATGAGTATGCCAATGGGCAAATGGAGTACAGCGGGATGCAGGCGTCCCATGACCCTGATCCATATAGGCAGATCGATATGCTCTTCAAACCACCAAAAGCACAGCAGCAACGCCTGCAGGAAGAAGATAAATCGAATGGTCATATCCTTGACTACACCGAAGAGCATAATCAGGCGATAAGTCCGGGAATTACTTTGCCAGCGACGTCGGTCAGGCGATAGCGCCGGCCGAGGTGCTTAAAATTCAGTTGCTCATGGTTGAGGCCCAACAGGTGCAATGCGGTGGCATGAAAGTCATTGACGTGAACCGGGTCGCGGACAATATTATATCCAAACTCGTCTGATTCTCCATAGACCGTACCTGGCTTAACACCTCCTCCAGCCATCCAGATGGTGAAGCACCGCGGATGATGATCGCGTCCATAGTTAGCGGTGGACAAGTCGCCCTGGCAATAATTGGTACGACCAAATTCACCTCCCCAGATCACCAATGTTTCATCCAATAATCCCCGTTGCTTCAAGTCTCGGATGAGAGCTGCCGTTGGGCGGTCTACATCCTGGGCCTGCAACGGCATCTCTCCTACCAGGTTTCCATGTTGGTCCCAGCCCTGATGATACAATTGCACAAACCTGACTCCAGATTCTGACAACTTTCGGGCCAGCAGGCAATTGGCAGCGTATGTTCCAGGCACCAGGCAATCGGCGCCATACATTTTCACAGTGGTGTCGGGTTCTTTCGTGAGGTCAGTGAGTTCAGGTACAGCAGTCTGCATGCGATACGCCATCTCATATTGCTGTATCCGGGTTTGTATTTCTGGATCTCCAAACTCTTCATACGATTTATCATTGAGCCTGGCAAGCTGATCGAGCATGGTACGTGTCTCTTGCCGGTCGCGGCCCGACGGATCTTTCAGATACAATACGCGCTCTTCACTGCTGCTGAACTGAACTCCCTGGTGTACGCTGTCCAGGAAGCCATTGGTCCACAACTTGGAATAAACTCCTTGTCCATTGCCACGACCGCGCGACAGCAGCACACAAAACGCAGGCAGGTTTTTGTTCTCACTCCCGAGTCCATAACTCAGCCACGCCCCCATGCTGGGTCGGTTGCCTTGCTGTGCACCAGTCTGCATAAAGGTCAATGCCGGATCGTGATTGATGGCTTCAGTATGCATGGACTTTACAATACACATATCGTCCACCAAACCTGCGATGTGCGGAAACAATTCACTCACCCATGCACCGGATTGGCCGTGCTGGGCAAATTGAAAATGAGAGCCTATTAATGGAAACTTCTTCTGTCCGGACGTCATACCGGTAAGTCGTTGGCCCATGCGAATCGATGCCGGCAACTCCTCGCCGCGCATCTTATTGAGCATGGGTTTGTAGTCAAAGCTCTCCAACTGCGATGGAGCTCCATTCTGAAATAAATAGATAACGCGTTTGGCCTTGGGTGCAAAATGTGGAAGCGGAACAAATCCAGACTCCTGACCTGCCTCCTCACCATCAAAAAGTCTCGGGATTAACAAGGAGCCCAGGGCCACCGACCCCAAACCCAATCCCAACTTTCCCAGGAAATGTTTGCGGGTAATGTGAAACCGATGATCAATGAATTCCTTACTCATATCAGGTCTTCGTTATCGTCTCTTCGAGATTATACAAGGTGTGAATCACCTGCATCAAAGCCGCCGTTGCCGCTGCATCCAATCCTTCACTGCGCGGATACTCTCCAACCTTTAGCCGCGCTTCGGCCAAACTTGGCGCTGCGGTGAACTTTAGCTTCTCCGACTGAAAGTAATCCATCATCTGGCTCAACTCATCTGACTCCGGTTTACGGCAAAGGATACCCCGGAATGCAATCTCGATTCTTTCTTTGTCGGTCAGCGGGCGTCGCGATAGCCGTTCAGCATAGACCCGGGACGCCTCAAGGATAGCAGGATCATTCATGACCAACAGCGACTGTAGGGGCGTATTTGTCCGCAAACGCCGCACTTCACACTGATCGCGGTTGCTGGCGTCAAAGACGAGCATGCCCGGAGGTGGCACCGTTCGCTTGATAAAGTTATAGAGTCCGCGTCGGTACAGCTTTTCCCCATGATCCTGAATATAATGTGCAAGTACGCCGCGTCCTGATGTGGACGATTCCCATAGTCCGGCAGGTTGATAACCTTTAACGCTGGGTCCACCGATTTCCTTGTTCAGCAGGTCACTGCTCGACAAAGCCAGGTCGCGTACACCTTCGGCGGAGAGCCGGAGGCGCGGTGCCCGCGACAACCAGATATTCTCCGGATCGATCGCAAGTTTCTCTTTGGTGATCTGTGCAGACTGACGGTAAGTGGCAGATACTACCAGCTGGCGCATCAACCGTTTGATATTCCAGCCATGTGTTTTGAAATCAACGGCCAACCAATCCAATAATGCGGGGTGGCTTGGAATATCACCTTGCATACCAAAATCACCTGCCGTTTTTACCAATCCCCTGCCAAATACTTCCTGCCACATCCGGTTGACAAACACGCGTGCTGTCAATGGGTTTGCATCATCAAACAACCAACGGGCCAGGCCCAGGCGATTATTGCCATACCGGGCAGCGTCGAATGTAAGTATGGCTTCCGGCAAATCAAATGACACCTCGTCGCCATGGGCGTCATAAACCCCGCGCTTGAGGATGTAAGTTGGCCGGATGTGCGATGAGTCTTTCATTACCATCACCTCTACCGCTGTGGTATCGCGCTTGTTGATGAACGAATAAATGTCCTGAATCTCGCGGGTGGTGAACTTGATCTTTGGCGGATCTGCGAGTGATGCCAATTGAATATCCCCAACAAGGCCTTTCTCCGGCACCTGGTTGAAGAATGCAAATGTGCCATAGTATTGCTTTTGGGATATCGGATCATACTTGTGATCATGACAATGGGCACATTCAAATGTGAGTGCGAGAAAGGCTTTACCAAATGTGTTGGTGCGGTCGGTGACATACTCGACCCGGTACTCTTCCTGAATCACGCCGCCTTCCTGCGTAATCTTGTGGTTGCGATTAAAGCCGGTAGCGAGAATTTGTTCTTTGGTGGCCTGAGGCAACAAATCACCAGCGAGCTGCCAGGTGACAAATTGATCATATGGGTAATTCTTATTGAACGCATGAATCACCCAGTCACGCCACGGCCACATGGTGCGCAGGCCATCATCCTGATAGCCATGAGAGTCGGCGTACCGTGCAACATCCATCCAATAGACCGCCATCTTTTCACCGTATTGGGGCGTGGCCAGGAGTTCATCGACAATGCGTTCATAATTAGCCGAAGAAGGATCATCGAGAAATCGGTTTTGCAATTCAATAGACGGTGGCAATCCGGTGAGGTCCAGACAAACGCGTTTGAGCAGGCGTGCCGGGTCCGCCTCCGGGTTCGGCTCCAGTCCGTGTGCCTGCATTTCATTCAGCACAAAGCGGTCGATTTCATTATGGAGCCATCCGGCATTGTCCACCGAAGGTGGGTCCATGGCTTTGGGCGGAATAAAAGCCCAGTGTGGTTTGTATTCTCCTCCCTGGCTAATCCACTTCCTGATCAGGTCGATCTCTTCTGACGAAAGCACCAGATTTGATGACGGCGGCGGCATTATATAGGAGGTATCCGACGAGGAAATCCTTTTGAATATTTCGGATTGTTCAGCCTTTCCCGGAACCAGGGCATGCCCGTCCGGATCATCTTTCAGGGCAGCAAGGGCCCCTTCGCGTGTATCCAGCCGGAGGTTTGCCTGGCGCTTGTTGGCATCGGGGCCATGACATTTGAAACAGCGGTCCGACAACAGCGGTCTGATGTGCAGGTTATAGTCAACAGAATCGGGTAATTGGGCCGTTGAGGTTGGCCGGCTACAGGCGCCTTGAAGGAGCAGCAACAGTGCAAGCAGAGGTGAAAAACGTAGTACGGGCACCTCTAAAGTTGGTGAATTTGTTGAATTTTTGAAATCAGTACCTTAATCGCGGTCGCCACCAGACTTGGTGCGGTTAGGTTAAACTTTCAGGCTTTTTGGCTGTTAGTCAGGTATGAAGATTTACAGGCTTGTCAGGAAGCAGTTTCTCCCTATCCCCATCGAGACAGCGTGGGACTTCTTTTCGTCACCGAGGAACCTCGCCAAGATTACGCCCAGCGAGATGAACTTTCAAATTCTGACCATGTCAGGTGGTGACCGAATGTACGCCGGACAGGTGATCAGCTACAAAGTGACCGTTATGCCCGGAATCAGGGTGCGGTGGGTCACAGAAATCACGCATGTGCAGGAACCCCAATACTTTGCCGACGAACAGCGTTTTGGTCCATATGCCTTATGGCACCACAAGCACCATTTCAAATCCGTTGCCGGCGGCATCGAGATGACCGACGAAGTGGACTATGCCATACCGCTGGGTCTCCTGGGTCGCCTGGCGCACTGGATTTTTGTAGGCCGGGCTGTAAACCGTATTTTTGATCATCGTTATACTGTACTTGAAAAGTACTTCGCACCCAAATCATGAGCGCATCGGTTATTATCATTTGTTCCCTCATCACCATCGGCACATTCCTCTTCTGGGAATTTGTAGCCTGGTTCACGCACAAATACATCATGCATGGTTTTCTTTGGGTGTGGCATAAATCGCACCACACGGTACACGATCATGCGCTGGAGCGAAACGACTGGTTTGCCGTGGTCTTCAGTATTCCTTCCATCGCTCTATTCTACTATTTCAGTCAGGTCAATTACAATCCGTATGGACTATCAGTTGGCCTTGGGATACTCTGCTATGGAATATTCTATATAGCCTTTCATGATATTATCGTTCATCAGCGCCTCAAGTGGCGTCCGGAAAAACGAAGCCGCTACCTGCAGCGCATGATTCACGCTCATTACGTACATCACAGCAAACACACCAAAGAAGATTGCGAGGCCTTTGGGTTTTTGATTGCCCCCAAGAAATATGAGCCCCGGAGTTTCTCATTCAAAAAAGACCGGCAGGAGACCCAATAAAGATCACCGGTGGAAAAATATTATTACCTGTCCCTGGATTTCCTTTCCATCATTTTTCCATTGATGTTCAGCTTTTATCCAAAAGCTGATTTTTCCAAAAAGTGGAGATTCCTTGGTCCGGCCATTGCTATTCCCGCAGTCGTGTTTATCATCTGGGACAGTTGGTTTACCAGCATGGGCGTGTGGGGTTTTAACGATCGCTACCTCACAGGCCTGCGCCTGGGCAACCTGCCCATCGAGGAAGTGTTATTCTTCGTTTGTATACCATACGCCTGTGTCTTTACGTACGAAGCGGTCAATTATTTATTGAAAACGCCGCTCAGCAGAGCGACCACCGCTATCTCGGGGCTGATGGTGCTGGCATTAGCCATTACAGGTGGCGTCTATATTGACCATTGGTACACCAGTGTAACGTTTATCGGATTAGTCAGCTACCTCATAATCTTGTATAACTTCAGGCATACTGCTTTTCTGAGCCGCTTTTACTTTACCTTTCTCTTCATCCTGATTCCATTCTTCATCGTCAATGGCATTTTGACAGGTACAGGCTTGCCTGAGCCCATTGTCTGGTACAACGACACGGAGAACCTGGGTTTGCGCATGCTTACCATCCCAGTAGAAGACACCTTTTACGGCATGCTGTTGATTCTCATGAATGTGAGTATTTTTGAGTTCCTGCAACAACGCAGTAACAGCAGATCATGAAACATTTATTCGTCCTACTATTCTGTGCAGGGTCACTCCTGGCACAGGCAGGCAGCATTTCCGGCATGGTATTCAACGACGCCAATGGCAATGGTATTCGCGATACGGGCGAAACCGGAATGAAGGGGGTAGCTGTCTCCGATCAGGTCAATGTGGTTATTACGGATGCCAATGGTTTTTATAACCTGCCCAACTCGAAGGGGTTTGGTTATGTTTTTATAACACAGCCAAATGGTTTCAAGGCACAGCGCTCATACTTTCAGAAGGTAGACCTGGGCCTAAGTGCCGTACACGTTGATTTTGCGTTGGTAAAGGTGAACACACCTACCCAGTTCAAGTTCATTCACGCCTCAGACACCCATATCTCTGAGAAGAGTCTGGATCGAATTACCAGGTTTCACGCGGTGATAGACAGCGTAAGACCCGATTTTGTATTGGTCACCGGGGATCTGGTAAAAGATGCCTTGCGGGTGGGTGAAAAGGAAGCAACTTCCTTGTATGAGTTGTACAAGAACGAGATGGCCAAGGTAGGGCCGACTGTGTGGAACGTTCCTGGCAATCATGAAATTTTTGGCATTGAGCGCGAGCTATCGAAGGTGAGCCCTGATCATCCGTTGTATGGGCGTAAAATGTACCGCTCCTACTTTGGTCCCGATTACTATTCCTTTAACTATGGCGGCATTCATTGGGTGGCATTGAATTCACTGGACTACGACGACATGTGGTACTATGGTGGAATCGATTCCGTTCAACGTGAATGGTTAAAGAAGGACCTGGCTGCGCAGCCTGCGAAGATGCCCGTAGTTACATTTCAGCATGTTCCCTTCTTTTCAGGCGGCATCAGTTTGGCGGGATATACAGAATCCGGCCTGGGTCGTACACTTGAAAAAGAGAAAGGCAAACTAAAATTTCGCCACGTAGTGGGCAATGCCCATGAGATCATTACCATTCTGCAATCCCATCCATTCCCGTTGGCGTTGGCTGGCCACCATCATGCCCGGCAGTGGTTCTTCCTGGAGACAGAAGGACAGCAAACCCGTTTTGAGCAGACTGCAGCCGTGGTTGGGCCCGGAGCTGAAGGTGCATTTAAGATTCCTTCCGGCGTTGTGGTCTACACGGTGAACAATGGAGAAATCGACGAGGGGTATTTTGTGAAGCTGAAATAGCCTATCGAATCAATAGCTATTATTTCGCATTAAACAGCGTGCGGGTGTAATCCAGCAAAGCTGTGGTTCCTGCGTTTCCATGGCCTGGTATTACGACTTGAATGTCGGGGTATTTTCTCTTAATGCCACTCACTGTTCCTGACCAGGCATTGACGGTAGCATCTTCAAGGTTGCCTTTTGATGCACCCAGTGCTTTGATCAGGCAGCCACCAAACAAGACGCGGTCGCCAGGAAAATAACCCACCACATTGTCTTCGGAGTGCCCTGGTCCGGGATAA